>CANFOZ010000041.1 GCA_947448795.1 Bacteroidota bacterium | reverse complement strand
AGTACCACTACCGATTGGGAACTTTGGAGGGTAAAAACTTACTATTTCTTGTAAGGGAACTAATGTTTTTGGTTGACCTGCAAACACAATGATTGAAACCCAAACTGTTTCAATTGCATTGGGGTCTGTTTTTAATGCCTGAATAATTGTTGATAAACCTTCTTCAACTTGCTGAATAGGCTCACCAACCATTGATTCAGAAATATCAATTAAAAAATAAATAGGTAATCTTCTCATAATTATAAAATAATTTTTAAAATTACGTAACCAATATAAAACAAGACAAGCCAACGTAAAATACCAGCTCCGCTCACCTCTATGTTAGCAGGTTTGTTTTTATATGTAAAGACAACTCCCGGTCCTTGAAATTTATAGCTAGAAAAACCTTCCCCAACCCTAAAATTACTAAACGAAAAATTATTCTCTTTTATTAAGGAATTATGTGTAAAGGCATAAATCTCTTTAGGATCAATGGTAATTGTTTTTCCACTTTCTATTGGCATTTCGTTAAGCTGTAACCATCTGTTTTTTTGAATAAAAACAGTTCCTGACCCATAAATCCTTTGCTTGAATATCTTTCCAAATCCAAATACACTTCTTCCCCAATTTCTATCATAATACACATCTACACCGACCCCTTCGGTTGCTGCAAAAAAAGCACCTGGTTGCACAATCAGTTCTCCATGCATTTTTTTTAAATCTAAATAAATTATGTCGGTATTTGTTGAGTTATGATGAAACCAAGCATTTTGCTGGACATCATACCTCAATTTTAAATTCTGAAGAGAATTACTTGTGTTCTCAAATTTTACAATGGAATAGAAAGATTCTCCGCCTAACCATCTTTTTAAAGACTTTAAAAAAGCAGTGTCAATTGGTGCATATCTGATACCACCATCGCAAAATGACATCGCACCTCTTTCCGCATAGAAAATCTCTCTGGGCCTCAGTGTGACATCAATAATTCCTTGTGTTTTTAAGTTTATATCCATATTTTAAATAACTAAATGAACTTCTGAAGGAGGCGGTGGCATTGCTACAGTATCGGTAGTTCCCATACTTTTATTTCCATGTTCAATTGTATCTGATACCCACTTAAAAAATTGTTTTAATGTGGAGCTGTCTGCCGTATCTAAATGTACAACCGTGTCTGTTAATTCTTTTAGTTTTGCATTGTCTGCAAGCGTTCCTGCTGCACAGCCTACAATAGCCCCTAGATTTAATGACTTAATTTTGGGTATCATTTCAGAATAAAGTAAAAGGTCAGAAGGCTTACCATCAGTAAATATGAAAAGTAGTGGTCGCCAGTCGCCTTTTTGAGTTGGTGTACCTTTTCTTACTTCTTTGTTTATCTTTTCATATAATAACCCCAAGGCTTTACCGGTATTTGTAGGGCCACTTGGTGGGCACACAATTTCAGGCAATTGAAACGATGGCAGTTCAGTAAGTGGAGCAACTTCGTTTACTTCTCTATCAAATGTAATTATGCTTATCCAAAGTGTTTCTGATGCCTGTGCATCAGAACGCAAAGTATTTATCATACCGCTTAAAGCATTGTTAAGTGCTTGAATGGGTTCGCCATTCATAGAACCTGATGTATCAAGTAAAAAGTAAACTGGTAATCTTCTCATTCTTTATTTCTTTCCAAAAATTAATTGTAATAGCATTTTTCCAATTTTTCTTTCTACTCCTGCTTTTGAAGTAGGCACACCAGTTTTTCTAGCAAAACTTTGTTTTGCACTTGTTATACCTAATAACCTTTTCCAAGAAAAAGAAAATCCAAACTTGCCCATCTTCTAAATATCAGTTTTAAACAACAATATTTAGTTCAGATGGAGGAGGTGGTAATTCATTTAAACCAGTTACTTCTTTTCCTGAATCTTCTACTTTAGTAGATGATACACCAATTGAGGCGGTAACCCAAGCAAAAAATTTGGAAATGCTTTGACTGTCTGCCGTGTCCAAACTAACTACACTTTCGGTTATTTGCTTCAATACATTTGTGTCTGCACCACTTCCAGCGGCACAAGCAACAGTGAAGGCAACTTTTCGTTTTTTAAATTCATTCAAACCACTTTGCCAGTCGTCTGTTGGATTGCCATCCGTCATTATAAATACTAATGGTTTCCAGTCGCCTTTTGTCTCAGCTGTAGTTTTAGCTACTTCGTTATCAATGCAATTACTTACAACTTTTAATGCTTCACCTAAAGCCGTTGTTCCTTGTGCTTTGATGTCTAGCATTTGAAATGCTGATAAATCAGTAAGTGGAATAATTTGCCTAGCAGAACTGTCAAAAGTTATTACACTTATAAAAGCAGTTTCAATTGCTTGAGGGTTTTGTCGTAATGAACTAATCATTACTTGCACACCATTTTTAACTGCTTCAATTGGTTCTCCACCCATTGAGCCTGATGTGTCTAATAATAGATAAACTGGTAATCGTCTCATATTTTTTGTTTTTATTGTTTTACGTAACGTTTAAGAATTTGTACAAAACTGTCAGTTGATTCAGGATTTCCTAATGCTCTGAACTTCCACTCTCCATTGTGGCGATACATTTCACCGAAAACCATTGAACGCATACCATTAAATTCTGGACTATTTGAGAGGCTAAAGCGTGCGATTTCTTTTCCATTTGCATCGCAAGCTCTAATGAATGCATTATCAACTTGTCCAAAATGTTGATTTCTTGCCTGACCTTGATAGATACATACCAAGAAAAGTATTTTCTCTATTCTATTTGGTAGAGAGTTTAGTTTAACGATTATTTGTTCATCATCTCCTTCACCTTCACCTGTTAAATTATCACCTGTATGCACAATTAGTTCACCGTTATTCAATAATTGTTTAACTTTTTGTTCCATTGTACTTTTTGGTGTGCCTTGTGGATAGAGCATTTGTGATGTTCCCGTTCCTGAAGGAAATGTCATACTATTAAAGAAAATAATATCACCACCGTGCAGACCTACTTTATTTCCATTTGAAAATGTTAAATCTTTACCAAGGTTAGCAACAAATCCATTTGAATCTAAAAGAAATGCAATAGCATCCAAGTCGAAATCTTCTTCTTTACTACCACCAAGTAGTTTTCCAAAGAAACCTTTCTTTTCCTCGCGTACATCCCAGCCTAAGCCGACAGTAATTTGAGATAAATCATAAACGCTTTCACCTTTAGCGTTTTTACGAAGGTCAATTGTTTGACCTTTTGTAAGGGAAATCCCCTTTTCTAAATTTATTGCCATTTTGTTTGATTTTATATGTAATTATTAAGTAAATCTTGTAAACCACCATTGTGACCAATGCCAATTGCTTCAACTTTCCATTGGCTTCCAATTCGAAATATTTTGACAAATTCTATTGCAGTACAACTTGAAAAATCTTCGTTCAATTCATATTTATAAAGAGGCTCTTTTGAATTTGCAACTTCATTATAAATTGAAATATAAGAATCATCAACTTGACCAAAATTTTGCCTACGTTGTGAAAATTCATAAATACTAACAGCAATAATTATTTGATTTATATGCGATGCTACTTTTTTTAAATCAATATTCATTGTTTCGTCATCTCCGCCTGCACTTACTTCGCCTTCCATATCATCTATTGAACCAAATACTGAATATTCAGGGTCAACTGGTCTTGTATTTCTTCTCCAGTTCTCGTGAGAAGAAACTTCTTTACCATCCTCATCTATAAAAGAAGGATACTTCGATGCACTTGGATATTCTAAAACTAGCAAATTATTTGGTGAGACTCTTTTCTCTGAATTATAAAATACTAAATAGTCATCTGCGGGTATTTTATGATTTGAACCTAACATAAATGCAGAAACATCAAGATCGTAGGGATAGTCAGATTTGTCTTCATTGGGTTCCCAACCCAGCCCAATTCTAATTTTAGATATTGAAAGGTCTTGTGATTTTCCTTTTTCTAGAATAATTGCCATTGTTTATTATTTTATAATTTGTCCTTTATAATATTTTGAAAGAAAAAAAGATAAATCTTCTTTGTAACCAATGCCTGATGCTTCAAATTTCCACTTACCGTCTTTCTTGTAAAGCCTTCCAAATTCTACTGCTGTTTCAATTGAAAAATCTTCACCCAGTTCATACTTAGCAACTTCTTGACCTGTTGAATCATCAACTATTCGTATGTATGAATCACGCACTTGTCCATAATTTTGCTTTCTTTGAATTGCATCGTGAATGGTTACAACAAAAAGGATTTCGTTAATAGTGTTGTCAACTTTTGATAAATCAACTTGTATTGTTTCATCGTCTCCGTCTGCACTATTTCCTCCTGTAGGGTCGTCTCCGGTATGATGCAATGCACCGTCAGGGGAATCGGTGTTACCGTAAAATACGAAGTACGGTTCTGCTGGTATTAGTCGGCTACCATTAATCATAAATGCAGATGCATCTAAGTCAAAGTCGAAGCCTGTCCCTTCGTTTGGTGTCCAGCCTAAGCCTACACTCATTTTGGTTAACCCAATGTCAATTTTTTGACCTTTTTGTAAGTTGATTGCCATATTTATTTGTTTATATTAAAAGTTTCAAATTTAACACAATTATTCGGTGCGTTGGCAAAAAATGGCTCTTTTGGTTTTGCGAAGGGTTGGCTTGTGTGTCGGGCAAAACCAAATGTGCCATTTGTGCGGCTGGTTAAAATTGTTTTTAAAAAATGTGCGGTGGGAAAAAATAAAAATACAGAAGCGTTGGCTTTTGGGTCGGCTGTCTGATGGTTCATTTGTCCAGTCACTTGTTTATGTTTATTTCTGTCGTTCATTCTTGTTGTGTCGTCTTTTAGGCTTGCAGGTAACGTCTCGCGCCTTGGCGCCGGCGGGGTGGGAGGGACGTTTCTTATATTTTGCAACAAATCTAAAACAAATAGCCTGATTTTCAAACAGCAGAAAGCCCCCGCTGGAGCCAAGGCGCTGTTATGCTGCGCTGGGCATCGTCGTCGGCGCCGCGAACCTGGTCAAAGAAGCTCTCGAAGCATAAACCGCGAACATGCCAGAGAATAGGCGCCGCGACGCTCACGTCTAAATGCGCACCGGAGGCGCTGCGATCAAGCCGCGAACCGCGCAGAAGAAATACTCGAAGAAAAGTAATATAGTTGCCGCGATTTTTCCGCGACTCCGTTCCCGCAAAATCCGCCGCGATCGGAAAACCGCGCTGAAGTGCCCAGTGCGGAATAACATATTTATAGCCGTATCTAGCTATCCGCCAAATATAAGCAAAATACGGATTGTCAAGGGATTATACTTGCGCTATTTTTTTCACGCATTGCGGCTATATTTTTCTAAGAGACTCCGTCATGAATTTGCACTGCGCTGTAACTTGCGAATAGCGTTGTGTCGTATTCGTCTTGCGCTGGCCCAATTTCTTCTTCGTATTAAAAGCCTGCTTAAGCATGGATTGTTCTTTTGAATTTTAATAAAAACAAAAAATTCGCTTCATTCCCATTAATTATATATCTTTACTTTAATCGTTGTTTAGATTGCCTTGTGTTAATTTAACATATAGATGGTCTGATCGCCCCATATTTAAAACCCGTAAATACCCCATAAATTGGAAGAATTAAAAGCGTATAAGTACGCCATTGATGAATCGGCCATCGTAGCTATTACGGATCAAAAAGGGCTGATTATTCATGTAAACGATAATTTTTGTAAAATTTCGAAATATTCGCGTGAGGAATTGCTGGGTAAAGACCACCGGATCATTAACTCTGGATTTCACCCGAAAGAGTTTATAGCTAACATTTGGAAAACCATTGCAAATGGTAAGACCTGGAAAGGGGAGTTGAAAAACAAAGCAAAAGATGGTACCATGTATTGGGTGGATACCACCATCGTTCCTTTTTTGAACCGAGATGGAAAACCCTATCAGTACGTGGCCATTCGTTCGGATATCACTTCCCGTAAAAATGCGGAGGAGAAGCTTGCAAAAAATGCCAAATCGCTTGCCTATAAAAACACCCAGCTTGTCGATTTTTGCAACATCGTTTCGCACAACCTGAGAGGGCCTCTGATTAACATCTCCATGTTGGTTGATTATCTAGAGCAAATCAAAACGGATGAGCAGCGCAAAGAGGTTCAGGCAAAAATAAAGCCGGTTATTAATCATCTCTTGGAAGTGTTTAACGAGTTAGTCGAGTCCTTGCAAGTGCAGCAGGATAAAGACCTGGTGTTGGATAAAATAGAATTGCAGTCCTGTTTGGAAAAAATATTAGTTGGCTTCGAAACGCAAATCGTGGAGTCGGGCGCATCCATACAAGTTGATTTTACCAAAGCGCCTACGCTTAATCAACCTAGCAAATACATCGAAAGTGTCTTTTTTAATTTAATTAGCAACGCGCTAAAATACAAAGCGTCAGACCGCACGCCAAGCATTAAAATCGATGCCGTGATGCAAGCAAACTCAGTATTGCTTACGGTGTCCGATAATGGATTGGGAATTGATTTGGTGCGGCATAAAGACCAGCTTTTCAAAATTCGAAAAGTGTTTCATAAACATGCCGATGCCAAGGGCTTTGGTTTGTTTATGACCAAAACACACATTGAGGCAATGGGAGGTACCATCAGGGCTGAGAGTAAGCCAGGAGTAGGATCCACCTTTTTTATTGAATTACCTAAAAACATACAAACCCAATAAATACAATCCCATGAATAAAATAAAAACACTCGCGCTTGTAGATGACGATGCGGTATTTGTCTACCTAACGAAGATTGCAATTGAAGAAACAAACCTCGTTGAACTCATCAAAGTATTTGAGAACGGACTCGATGCCATTACCTTCTTAGAAGAAAACAAAGATAACTTGGCTGTATTGCCGGAGGTTATTCTCTTAGACCTCAGTATGCCCATCATGAACGGTTGGCAGTTTCTCGAGGAGTTTGTAATGCTCAACCCGAGCATCGGTAAAAAAATAACCATTTATGTTTGTTCCTCATCCATTTCTCCCGACGAAGTAAACAAGGCAAAATCCATTAGCGAGGTAACGGACTTCATCGTTAAGCCCATTACGAAGGAAAAATTGATTGAAGCAATTTGCAAAATATAATGCGCATTTTGGCAATTTAAAAATTGTCAATGTTGTATTTGAAAAATCCCCGTAGCTCTTGAGCTGCGGGGATTTTTAATAGGGGCTAGGCATTGCATGCACTTGTTTACTCTACATCCAACACCACCTTCAAATTCGCTCTGAGTTTTCGGATTTGCTCTTTATTCAACTTGCCCAGTCTTCTTACCAAGCGTTTATTGTCAATCGCACGCAACTGATCCACCAAAATATCACTGGGCTGGTCCAGTTGCGCCTTGCCGAGATGCACGCGCAGCAGCTCCATCTCCGGTATCACGTGACTGGTAATCGGACAAACGAGGGTAGAGGAGTGACTATCGTTAAGCAAGTCGGTCTGTACGATAACCACGGGTCTTATTTTTCCTGGCTCGGTCCCTTTTGCAGGATTAAGGTTGGCCAACCAAAGGTCAAACTGTCGAATCATCGTCCATCAGTTCTTCGAATTCACGCAGGATTTCTAAGGAATCGTGACTGCCCAACTTAGACTCCTTGCTCAGTTGCTTTTTAAGCATGCGGCGGCGATTGTATAAATTGTACATGTTGACGGCCTCGTTGATGTAACGATTGCGTGCTAATTTCATCGCCGCGGTGATGGCTTCGGTTTCGTCGAAGATCTTGTCATCGAGTTTGAGAGAAAGTGTCTTCATGGTATTCTTTTCCACAAAGGTATATACTAATGGTATATACTCCAAATTTCCTCCCTGATTTTTTAAAGGTACTTTATACATGTTGTTTATTTTATCGCAATTTACCACCTGCCTTCTTGCTTTAAAACGAGGTGGATGAATTCGGCAGGGATTGGCAAGCATTTGGTTTGTTTTGGAAAAATTTGGTAAAAAAAATCCCCGCAACCTTTACAGGCGCGGGGATTCTTAAGCGTGTTTGAATTACTTCTTTCCTTTTTTTACTGGCTCGGTCGTTTTTGTTGGAGCAATTGGCTCCGTCTTCGGTGTTTTCAATTGGCCGCAATCAGCTACAATAATTTTCTTGCTTGTTTGTCCGCTTGGGCTGCCCATGGCTTCTATTTTCTTAACCACGTCCATGCCTTCCACAACAGAACCAAAAAGCACATGTCTTCCGTCGAGCCAAGGCGTGGCAACAGTGGTGATAAAAAACTGAGAGCTGTTTGTATTAGCACCTGCATTGGCCATAGATAACATACCTGGGCCGGTGTGTTTCAAAGAGAAGTCTTCGTCGTTGAATTTATCGCCGTAAATGCTTTTTCCGCCTGTACCATTGCCATTGGTGATATCGCCACCTTGACACATGAAATTGGTGATTACGCGGTGAAAAGGAGATCCTTTGTAGCCAAAGCCTTTCTCACCAGTACATAGGGCACGGAAGTTCTCACAGGTTTTTGGAGCAACATCTGCACGAAGCTCCATCACGATACGGCCAACTTTTTCGCCGTCAGCAGTGATGTCAAAAAATACTTTTGGGTTTTGGGCAAGCAGCGATCCTAGGCCGATTACCATCATCAGAGCGGATAAGAGAAGTTTTTTCATAGTGTGTTTTAATTTTTTTGTAAAAATAAACATACTAAACGGAAATAGTCAATTTGTAGTATTAAAAAAAAATCCCCTCACCGTTAGGTGAAGGGATTTTTGTAAACGAAAGGGTTCGTTTAGTAATCCATTCCGCCCATGCCACCAGGAGGCATAGAAGGCATGGATGACTTTTCTTCCTTGATATCGGCGAGTACGCACTCGGTAGTGAGCAACATACCTGCGATAGAAGCTGCGTTTTCTAAAGCTACGCGCGCTACTTTCGTTGGATCGATAACACCTGCTGCGAGGAGGTTTTCATACACCTCGGTGCGTGCATTGAACCCGAAGTCGTCTTTGCCTTCCTTCACCTTCTGAACCACGATGGATCCTTCGATTCCGGAGTTTGAAACGATCTGGCGCAAAGGCTCTTCGAGGGCGCGCTTGATGATAGCGATACCGGTGTTCTCGTCGTCGTTGTCGGCTTTGAACTTGTCGAGGGCTGCAATAGCGCGGATATACGCTACGCCACCGCCCGGGATGATACCTTCTTCAACGGCTGCACGGGTTGCATGTAATGCATCGTCAACACGGTCTTTCTTTTCTTTCATCTCCACCTCAGTGGCAGCACCAACATACAATACAGCTACGCCGCCTGCAAGTTTCGCCAAACGCTCTTGGAGTTTTTCTTTATCGTAATCAGAGGTCGTATTCTCGATTTGGGCTTTGATCTGGTTTACACGAGCAGTGATGTCTGCTTTTTTACCAGTGCCACCTACAACCGTTGTGTTGTCTTTGTCAACCACCACTTTCTCAGCACGGCCGAGGTAGGAGAGGTCAGCGTTATCCAATTTGAAACCACGCTCTTCAGAGATCAAGGTACCCGCAGTAAGGATAGCGATGTCTTCCATCATGGCTTTGCGGCGGTCGCCGAAGCCTGGCGCTTTAACAGCACATACTTTCAGTGAGCCGCGGATCTTGTTAACCACAAGTGTTGCAAGTGCTTCACCGTCGAGGTCTTCAGAGATGATCAATAAAGGATGGCCTGTTTGTACCACTTTCTCGAGGATCGGGAGAAGCTCCTTCATGTTCGAGATTTTCTTGTCGTAGATGAGGATGTATGGGTTCTCCAATACAGCTTCCATCTTGTCGGCGTTAGTAACGAAGTAAGGAGATACATAACCCCGGTCGAACTGCATACCTTCCACTACTTCAACAGTAGTTTCGGTGCCTTTTGCTTCTTCCACAGTGATAACGCCTTCTTTCTTCACTTTCTCCATCGCTTCCGCAATCAGTTTGCCGATTGTGCTGTCGTTGTTCGCGGAGATGGTAGCCACCTGCTCGATTTTTTTGTTGTCGTCGCCAACATTTTTGCTCTGCTTTTTCAGGTTCGCAACAACGGCCTCAACGGCTTTGTCGATACCACGCTTGAGGTCCATCGGATTAGCGCCAGCTGCTACGTTCTTAAGACCAGCAGTAACGATTGCTTGTGCAAGCACGGTAGCGGTTGTTGTACCGTCACCTGCTACATCGTTGGTTTTAGAGGCAACCTCTTTAACCATTTGTGCACCCATGTTTTCGATCGGATCTTTCAATTCGATCTCTTTTGCCACAGACACGCCGTCTTTAGTGATCATTGGAGCACCAAATTTGCGGTCGATGATTACATTACGGCCTTTCGGACCCAAAGTAACCTTAACGGCGTTTGCCAAAGCATCGACGCCTCTTTTCAGGGCATCCCTTGCTTCTAGGTTGAATGTGATTTGTTTTGCCATTTTTATTTGTTGTTAGATAAATTTACGTGAGGAAATTAAAAGTTACCGAAGATGTCGTCTTGACGCATGATCAGGTACTCTTTGCCGTCGATGCTGATCTCGGTGCCGGCATATTTGCCATACAACACATGATCACCAACTTTAACGGTAACAGGTTCGTCTTTTTTCTTGCCAGGCCCAACGGCTATGACAATGCCTTTCTGTGGTTTTTCTTTTGCTGTGTCTGGGATGATGATACCGCCCGCTGTCTTTTCTTCTGCAGCAGCTGCTTCAACCAGAACACGGTCTCCCTGAGGAGTGAATGTTACTTTGCTCATGTTGTTTTTATAATTAATGGTTAGTAATGGAAAATTGTAAGATGCCCGCTCCTTGCATAATTGATGCCAATCGATTTTTTCTTTATCTAATGGACAAAATTGCAGATTTGCGTTGGGTATGAAAAAAAGATGTCACCCTTTTGGTGACATCCTGACATAACAACATTAAATTTAAAATTACTTTTGAGCCGGTGCCGGTGTAGTCGGCATGCTCGAAGGGGCAGGGGCAGCGCCGCCACCTACTTTCTCAAGCACTTCAGAAGCAGCACCTGCTTTGTCGCCTTTCTTTGGAAGCGCAAAGTTGGCTACCAAACTAAAAACTACCAATGCAATTGCTAAGCCCCAAGTAAGCTTCTCTAAAAAATCGGCTGATTTACGGGCACCCATGATCTGACTTGTTTGCGCAAAGCCAGATGTGAAGCCACCACCTTTGGAGTTCTGAATTAGAATAACCAAAATAGTGAGTAGGCAGATGAAAATGATGAGGACGGTGATGAGCGTGTACATTATTTCTCGTTTATGATTTTGTTAATGGCTTCAATTTGGGATGCAAAGGTACTGCTTTTTTCCGGATGCAGCAAAATCAATTTTTTATAGGCCTGAATCGCTTTGGCGTAGTTGCCCTGGTCGAAATAGATTTTAGCCAGCGTTTCGGTGATCAAATCGTCAAATTCTTGCAGCGATTGCCGTGCCATGTTGCCCGGATTGAAGAACTCAGCCTTGGGTTTGCTGATGCGTGGCTCTTTCTCAATGAAGCGGTCGATCAGGTTGGCTTGCGCGGTGTTGCGCGGCGCCGCCTTAGCTGTCGTTTTTTTCTTTTTTAGCCATTCTGTGAAGCTGTGTGCTTCTGGCTCGGTGTCTTCTTGCTGAGCAATGGCAGCATGTTCCGATGTTTCCTCCTGCGCTTGCAGTGGCGCTGTTTCAATACTATTAAGGAGTACCGACTCTAAATCCTGCACCGGCATCTCCTCCGGAATCTGCATTTTAATTGGCGAGGGGATAGCGGTTTCAGCAGCGAGGGAAGGGGTTTCAGGAGCAACGATTGTGGTTGCACCTAACGGCACGTCAGCTAAAGCAGTGGCTGTTTTTTCATTTTCATTTTCATTTTCATTCTCATTCCCATTCTCATTCTCTCTCTCATTCTTTTCTAGCGCCTCCGCTTCAACATAGATGGACTTCTTCTCCGTGTTCAACAAATGATACAAGACCTTCCGATCCGAAACGAAGGCGGCCGCTGTTTTGAGCTGACTGCTGAAGTGGATGCTGTTCTCTTTTTGAAGCCCTTTGACCAACAGCATGTGTGCCGTTTGAAAATACGGGAACTGCCTAACAAGGTCATTAAGCAAGGCCACTTGCTCCTTGCCGACCAGCTCAGGCGCTTCGATAAACTGGATGAGTTGATCTTTCTTCATCACCAGTTGCTTACCGATTTGTTGAAAATATCTGTCACCAACTGCTCGTTGATTTGACGTATCAGTTCGTTCTCCACATTTTGTAAGGCCAAGCGACTGTCGTAGTCGGCATACCGCGAGAAGCTGCTTTCAAAATCTTGCTTGCTGTCGGTGCGGTTGCTGAATTTGACATTGACGGTGATCGTCAAGCGGTTCTGACTAGCTGTTTCGTTGGCCTGTATGGCAATCGGCTGAGTAACGTAGTTGGTGATTTGTCCTTCAAAGGCAAGGTCAGCGTCGTTTTTTACCAATTTTAAACTGGTCTGCGACTGAAATTTATCTTTTAGTTTTTCGGTGAACGCCTGACTCAGCGAGGGTTGTACAAGCGGGGCAACATTCGGGAAGGTTTTTATCGCAATGGTTTTAACCTCGGGTGCGATAGATGCTCCCGTAAACGAGTAGCCGAATTTACACGCTTGAAACACCAAGAGCATGGTGGCTAAAGCGAACAAGGATAAAAGGTGTTTACTTGAAAAATGCTGCATGCCTAAATCTCAATCTTGTATTCGTTGATCTTTCTGTATAAGGTACGCTCGGATATACCCAATTCTTGGGCAGCGTATTTTCGCTTTCCGCGGTATTTTACTAGCGCTTTTTTTATCATTTCAATTTCTTTATCGGCCAGCGATAAAGATTCTTCGATCACTTCATGGGCTTCCACCTTGTTGTATTCGCCGGGTTTCTGGATGGTGATAGCGGCTTGTTCGGTAGGCATCGATGGTGTAATAGGAGCCACGGCGGTGTTCCGGTTTTCCGGCATCGCAGCTCGATTGTCTAGGGTGATGTCGTCGGGTGGGCTTTGTAAGATGCCCATCACAATGCGTTTCAGGTCGGTGACATCCTTTTTCATGTCGAAGAGGACCTTGTATAAAAGGTCGCGCTCAGAATATTCGGGGTTGGCGCCAGATTCTTCTTTAAACAATACGGGCAATGGATTGCCGGAAGCGGGCGGGAGGTATTGCGCCATCGTTTGCCCCGTAATGAGTTTGTTTTTTTCGAGTATCGACAGCTGCTCGGTAAGGTTTTTTAGTTGTCGGATATTTCCTTGAAAACGGTAGTCGCAAATCAGCTGCCTTGCTTCAGCGCTCAGCTCTAATACTGGCATGCGGTATTTTTCAGCAAAGTCGGATGCGAATTTTCTAAACAGCAAAGGGATATCTTCTTTGCGTTCGCGCAATGGTGGTATATAGATCGGGACTGTACTTAATCGGTAATACAGATCTTCGCGAAACTTGCCGTTGCGAATGTGGTCAGGCAGGTTGGTGTTGGAGGCCGCCACGATGCGCACATTGGTTTTTAATACCTTGGATGAACCAACTTTGATGAACTCGCCGGTCTCGAGGATTCGAAGCAATCGTACTTGCGTTGACAAGGGCAGCTCGGCCACTTCATCTAAGAAGATAGTGCCGCCGTTAGCCACTTCGAAATACCCTTTGCGGGCTTCGTGGGCTCCGGTAAAGGACCCTTTTTCGTGTCCAAATAATTCTGAATCAATCGTGCCTTCGGGAATGGCGCCGCAGTTTACAGCGATGTATGGGCCGTGTTTGCGCGCACTGAGTTGGTGAATAATTTGAGGAAATACTTCTTTGCCGACGCCACTCTCGCCTGAAATCAGCACCGTAATCTCTGTCGGAGCTACCTGCATAGCGGTGCGGATCGAATGGTCGAGCAGGGGTGAGCCACCAATAATACCAAACCGATTCTTAATATCTTGAGGAGTCATTGTCTTTCCTTTTCGAGCATCAAAGATGCGAATAATTATACCACTTTGCCGATGAGCGTTGCCAGCGTGCATTCTGTGGCTAATACATTTACATAGTCGCCAATCTTTAGTTCTCCTCGTGGGAAAACCACTACGGTGTTTTGAGAGTTGCGTCCCGACATCATTTCTTCGGAGCGCTTAGATACGCGTTCAACCAATACGCGATGAATCTTGCCAAGCCCTTCTCGCACGCGCTCCGCAGAGTGTTTCTGCTGTAGTTTTATAACTTCGGCGAGGCGACTTTTCTTTAGCTCTTCGGGAATATCGTCGCTGTATTTCTTTTGTGCATAGGTGCCTGGGCGTTCGGAGTAGAAGAACATGTAGGCAAAATCGTAACGTACATCTTCCATAACACGGAGGGTGTCTTTAAACTCCTCGTCAGTCTCGCCGCAGAAGCCGGTGATGATGTCGGTGGATATGGCTGCCTCCGGCACAATGCGATGGATGGCTGCGATGCGATCCATATAAAACTCGCGCGAGTATCCGCGGTTCATGCGCTCAAGCATGGCGGTGTTGCCACTTTGCACAGGCAGGTGGATGTACTTGCAAATATTTTCGTGCTTCGCGATAGCGTGTAACACGTCGTCGAGCATGTCTTTCGGGTTGGAGGTGCTGAATCGCACACGCAGGTCGGGCGATACGCCCGCTACCTTCTCGAGCAGCATGGCAAAGGTGAAGCCGCTTTGCTTCTCTTCTTCACTCATCTCTTTTTTGGCTTTGCCGCTGTTCCATAAATACGAGTCGACGTTCTGCCCTAGCAGGGTAACTTCGCGATAGCCTTTTTCAAACAATTCGCGGGCTTCCTGGGTGATGCTTTCCGGATCACGACTGCGTTCGCGGCCCCTGGTGTAAGGCACCACGCAGAAGGAGCACATGTTGTCGCAACCGCGCATGATGCTGATGAAGGCGGTAACACCGTTGGTGTCTAATCGCACAGGACTGATGTCGGCATAGGTCTCTTCGCGAGAGAGTAGTACGTTGACTGCTTTATGGCCTTCGCCAACGGTTTGCAGCAGGTTGGGTAAGTCGCGGTATGCATCGGGACCTACTACTAGATCCACGATTTTTTCCTCTTCCAAGAGGTTGGATTTCAAACGTTCAGCCATGCAACCCAACACACCGATGATTAGGCCCGGGTTCTTCTTTTTTACTGCATTGAAATCACGCAGGCGGCCACGGACACGCTGTTCGGCGTTGTCGCGTATAGCGCAGGTGTTGACGAGGATGAGGTCGGCTTCTTCGAAATTACGGGTGGTTGAATAGCCCGCTCCATCAAGGATGGAGGCCACGATTTCGCTATCCGAGAAGTTCATGGCGCAGCCGTAGCTCTCCAAGAAAAGCTTTCGTGTGCCTTGACCTTTTGTAATAAGCGCTTCGCCCTGGCGCGCTTCGTCTATTTGTTTGTTGGAGGATAAAATCATGCGTAACCGTCACCTTTTAGTGGATTTCGGAGTGCAAAGATACGAATTTGGAGGGAAAGGAGGAGAAAGTGAAAAGTAGAAAGAAACAGCCATTATTAATGACTAATTACTAATGACTAATTATTAATGAGAAAGGGGTAGGGGGAACGGGCTAGGGGGAACTGGAGCGGCCAATTAAAATGATGAGTTATAAGTGATTAATAGGGAACTGGTCAGGGGAACGGGCAAATTATTCATTTTTCTCTCTCCCGGGACTTCGGGATCTCTGGACCTATTCTTTTTCTGTTTCTCTCTTTCTCTCTTTCTCTCTTTCTCTATCTCTTTCTCACTCTCTCACTCTTTACCACTCCGAATAAGCGGAATATAGTAACTCAAGATGTTGTGATATATTATGAGAATTAAAGGTTGCTTGTAAAGCGACTTATAATCTTGTGCACTTAATAAAAAATAGTTTTATTTGTAGGAAATTTGCAAAAAACATGAAACTCATTCGTCCTTTACTTCTCTTGTTTTTCCTGCTCGCTTTTTTGCGCGTAAATGCACAGGTGCCTCAGTCCATAAATTATCAAACCGTTGTTCGCTCGGCTGCCGGAACAGTAATGGCCAATACTTCAATGGCTGTAAAAATGGATATTCATTCAGGTAATTCCAATGGGCAGGTTATATACAGTGAAACTAGCAATGTTGTCACCAATCAGTACGGTTTATTTACCCATGCCATCGGAACGGGCACCCCGACTAGCGGTGTGTTTTCAGACATACCTTGGCAAGATGGAAATTTTTGGTTAGAAGTTAGTACGAATGCTGGCGGATCAGGTTTGGTTTCTATGGGGAGTGCTCAATTGTTATCCGTTCCTTTTGCTCTATATGCCCAGAATGCCGGAAGTAACAGTGTTACTGGACCAACAGGACCTCAAGGTCCCTCTGGTATAAATGGAAGTACTGGTTTAGTCGGCGCTACGGGCCCTCAAGGTCCATCTGGATTTAACGGTTCTGTTGGTGCTACTGGTCCGACCGGTCCTCAAGGCGCTACGGGATTAAATGGTACAACGGGTTCCGTTGGAGCTACTGGCCCTATCGGTATTCAAGGTCCAGCAGGATTAACTGGAACTAACGGTTCCGTCGGTGCTACTGGCCCACAAGGAATAGCTGGAAATAATGGTCCTTCTGGTATTCAAGGAAATACAGGCCCAACAGGCCCAACAGGGAATCCCGGCTCAATGGGCCTCCAAGGAATTGCAGGCCCAACCGGTCCTCAAGGTCCAGCAGGTTCAAACGGAAGTACAGGTTCAGCTGGTGCAACAGGTCCGACAGGTCCGCAAGGTCCTGCTGCCAGCATCCCATCTCATTATATTGGAGAGCTTTACGGAGGTGGTATAGTGTTTTATGTGTACGATAACGGCCAACATGGCTTGATAGCTGCCTTGACCGATCAAAGCACGGGAATAAGATGGTATGGCGGTAGCTTCACTAATACTCGTGCAAGGGCGAGTGGTCCTAGAGCAGGAATTAGCAATACCCAATTAATAATAGCGAATCAAAGCGGTGTTGATGGCGGATCATTTGCTGCAACTGTTTGCAATGAGTATTCTTCAACACAGGGAGGCGTTGCATATTCCGATTGGTATTTGCCATCGCTGGATGAGCTGAGTTACATGTACAATAATGTTGGCCCGGGCAACTTTAATGGATTAGGAAATGTTGCCGGTTTTTCGAATGCAGTTTATTGGTCTTCCACGGAGTTCGATCAAAATAACGCGTGGTACTTTAATTTTGGATTTGGCACTTCAATGGGATTCGTGGGAAAAAATGTTAATACCTATTATGTTCGTGCCGCTCGTGCCTTTTAAGCAGATAAATTCTAATCAGCTGCGCAGGGGTTAATACTCCTGCGCTTTGTCTTTCGGAATAGCAATCCGCGATGCATCTATGGAATAATCAATTTTTGCGTTTAATCCGCAAGCTATTTGGGCCCAATCATTATCATCGGCCCATAATGTCTTTCAACACATCTTCTTGTGAACTGCCGAAACTGATGGTGTCGCGCACTTGCACAAGCGACAATTTCTTGCTTTCGGCGAGTCCCCATAAAAGCACCTCTTTCATAAAGGCCGCTTCTGATTTCGGGATGTCGGGATGGAAGCGCTGCAGCAGGGCTGTGAGTGGCTTGATGCTGTCGAGCTGCTTGGCATAGGTCGTGTCGTCCATGGTTTCGGATAGAACAAATTCTTCTTCCTTGTTTTTGAACCAATCCACCAAATCCTGGTAAATGCCGCGCACATTCTGTTTCTCCATCTTCGGCACCTTCGAGAAATAGCTCTCAAACATGCTCTTCACGGCTGCGCCAACCAGGATAGATGCCACTGAACGCGCTCCTTCTTGTTCGCCTTCGTAGGCCATCTCCATCTTGCCGGTAAGGGCAGGAGTGATGTTGGCAAAGTCGCTGAGGCGCACGGTGGTGGATGCTTTGCGGTGCTTGATCATGCGCAGCTCGGCACTGCTCACGAGATTTTCATACGCCGAAATACTCATACGGGCGCTGATGCCGCTTTTTGAATCGATGTATTCGCTTTGACGTGCCTCGAAGCCGATACGCTCAATAAGTTCGAGCGCTAGTTCAGGCACACGTATGTTTTTCTGTTGCGCTTCATCCAAGCGGGCTTCCTGCATGGTGATCTTACGTGCCACTTCCACAGAAGATGGGTAGTGGGTGAGGATCTGCGAACCGATTCGGTCTTTCAAAGGCGTGACGATGCTGCCGCGGTTGGTGTAATCCTCCGGATTGGCGGTGAACACAAACTGCAGGTCAAAGTTGAAGCGCAGCTGGAAGCCACGAATTTGAATATCGCCTTCTTGTAAGATATTGAACAAAGCCACCTGGATACGGGCTTGCAGATCGGGCAACTCGTTGATCACGAAGATGCAGCGGTTGGCACGCGGGATCATGCCGAAGTGGATGACGCGCTCGTCGGAATAAGGAAGCTTGAGGTTGGCGGCTTTGATGGGATCCACATCACCGATCAGATCGGCAATCGTCACATCCGGCGTAGCCAGTTTTTCAAAGAAGCGGTCGCTGCGGTGCAGCCAGCTGATGGGTGTTGCGTCTTTGTGCTCGGCCAACTGATGCCGACCGAAGTAAGACAAAGGTGAAAAGGGATCGTCGTTCACCTCAGAGCCTGCAATGACGGGAATCCATTCGTCGAGCAGGTTAAGCATCAAGCGGGCGAGGCGTGTTTTGGCTTGTCCGCGCAAACCCAAAAGGTTGATGTGGTGGCGCGATAAGATGGCGCGTTCAAGTTCAGGAATGACGGTGTCTTCGTAGCCGTGAATGCCTTCAAAAGCTTGACGGCCTTCGCCGATGGCTTTTAATAAATTGCTACGCAGCTCGTCGCGGATACTGCGGGCGCTGTAGCCGGCTTTCTTGAGTTCGCCGAAGGTTTTTATAGCGGGTGCTTTGCTGTTCATGGATGTTATCGTTTGATGTTTTTCTTTCTGTTTGTTTGATAGTCTTCGAAGATGAACTGCCCGAGTCCTTTGAGACCGGTGTAAAAGGCTTTGCCCTGGTTGGCTTCGGTGAAGCGTTCCACGAACTTCTGCAAATAAGGATCGCGGGCGATCATAAAGGTGGTGATCGGGATATTCAGTTTTCTAGCCACCCTGGCTGTGTTGTAGCACTGCTCGGTGATTTCGGGATCGAGTCCGTTGCTGTTGAAGTAGTGTTCGCCATTGGGCAAACGCAAGCAGCTCGGCTTGCCGTCGGTGATCATGAAAATCTGCTTGTTGGTGTTCTTCTTGCGGCGCAGAATGTCCATCGCTAACTCAAGTCCTGCCACGGTGTTGGTATGAAACGGTCCGACTTGCAAATACGGCAAGTCTTCCACCGTGATGGGCCAAGCGTCGTTGCCGAAGGCGATAATATCTAGCGTGTCTTTTGGATAGCGTGTGTGGATAAGCTCAGAAAGCGCCATGGCTACTTTCTTAGCTGGTGTGATGCGGTCTTCGCCATATAGAATCATGCTGTGACTCACATCGATCATCAACACCGTGCTCATCTGTGCTTTGAAGTAGGTGTCCTCCACCACAAGGTCGCGCTCGGTGAGCTGAAACTCGCCGATTCCATTGTTGATCTGTGCGTTGCGCAAGGACTCTGTCATCGCGATGTGTTCGGGAGCATCGCCGAAGTTAAAGGAGCGAAACTCGCCTGTCTGTTCATCGCCCTGACCGCTGTGTTTGGTGCGGTGGTTGCCTGTCGTGCCGCGTTTGAGTTTGCCGAAGATCTGCTCCAACGCCGATTGGCGGATCACCCGTTCCATCTTGGCGGTGATGGCTTTGCCAGGTCCGTTGCGGTCGGCTTCGGTCTTTTCTCGGATAAAGCGTTTTTTTAGCAAGTCATCGATGAAATCGTCGACGGTGTATTCGGGGGTGGTGAGCTTGTATTCGTCGTCGAGCTGCCGCAGCCAGCTGATGGCCTCGTCGAATTCGCCAGCCGTGTGCACGATCAGTTCTTTGAAGATGTCAAAGAGCTTTTCGAACGGCGAAACATCCGGTGGTGAATAGGGTTTTATTATGAAACGCGTCGACATGTTTTTGTTTTGTTTAACAAAAGTAGATAAAAATTAAACAGAACAGGTTTTAATTATAAATTACTTATGATAAATGATAAATTGTTGCGGTGGCTGAGTAGCGAAGCGTATCGAAGCCACAGTTTAGAGAAAACGGATTAGAGGAGTAGCCAATTTAATGATAAATTATAGATGAAGAAAAAGGGCTGTTCCCATTTTCATTCCCTTTCCCATTCTGATTCTCATTCTCCAACCATCTTCTCCAGCAATCCGCCTTTGAATTTATCGTCCATCAATTGCCAAAACATGATGCCGCCGAGCTTTTTTTTATGGGCATATTGACTTTTTAAGCTCACTGAGCGTGCGTCGTCGTAGGTGGCTACTAAGCGTCGTTTTTCGTTAATCGCATAAGGGGCTTGCGCAATGCTATCCCAATGGATGGTGAAGCCATTTGCTGTGGAAAGGGAGTCGGTACTGAATTTGGATGAAAAGCTGTGCGAGAAAAAGCCCGGTTGATACAGGTCGACAGGATGCCCCGGATCGATTTGAAAAAAGCGGCCATAAAAGGCGGCGCCGATGATCAGCTTTTCAGCGGGCACTCCGGCTTTGAGTAAGAGCTGCACAGCGTGGTTAGTGGATTCAAGTTGCTGCGGGGTGGAATAGAGTGGCGTGTGGTGTCCGCTCTGTTTGCTATAGCCATGCACCAAGTCATAGCTCATGATGTTCACGAAATCGGTGTAGTGCATGGCTTTTGGCCAGTCAATGGAATTTTGGATGAACTCGGAAAAGCCACCTGCAGCGAAGCTGATTTCAAAACTCGCGCCATTAATCGCTCTTAACTCTTTGAGCAAGTCGGTGAAGTTGTCGCGGTCCTCGGCACGAAAGGTATGTCCCGGAAAGCCTTTGATGGCGGGGTATTCCCAATCCAGGTCGATGCCGTCGGTGTGAAAGTAGTCCGAGACTTCTTTGACCGATTGAGCGAATTCCTGCCGTCCTTGAGCACTGTTGAACACATCGGAGCAGGTTTGGCAGCCACTCCAGCCGCCTAGTGAGAGCATCACCTTCAATGCAGGATGTTTCTTTTTAAGCAACACCATTTTTTGAATGGTGGCGCTGTCGGCTGAACTGCCAATCTCAAATCGGTTGCCGTTCAGATGACAGAAGCAAAAGATTAAATGAGTCAGGCGTTCAGTCTCAAAGCTGTCGACCAAGGCCGTAGTACCGCAATAGTATCCGATGATGCGAAATGGGGAGGCGTCTGCTTTTAACCCAAAAGCCATGAGCAAAAGAAAAATCAAGGCACTCAACGACTTTTTCATGCGAAATTAAGCGTTGGTTTTTTCCACCACCACGGCTGTGCCGTAGGCGAGCACTTCGGTGAGTCCGCTCATCACTTCGTTGGCATCGTAGCGCATGTTGATGATGGCGTTGCAGCCTAATTTTTTACCATCTTCTATCATCAGTTGAAAAGCTTCCTCGCGGGCTTTTTCACAGAGCTGGGTAAAGATGGCGCTACGCCCACCGAAGAGTGTCATAAAGCCGCCGGCGATGTTGCCAATGGCACTGCGCGAACGCACGGTGATGCCGCGAACGAGTCCAAGTTGTTGGGTGATTTTGTAACCTTCGAGGTTTGTACTTGTGGTGATGAGGATGTTGTTGTTCATGGGTGATTATTGTTTTGATGAAGATAGGGAATTGAGTAGAAAGTAGAAAGTGAAAAGTAGAAAGAAACAGCCGATTACTAATTACTAATGACTAATTATGAATTGGCGCACGGGGAACGGGAAATAGCCGATTACTAATTACTAATTACTAATTATGAATTGGCGCACGTTGAACGGGATTGGAGGGAACGGGAAAGAGCCGATTAGTAAATACTAATGATGAATTACTAATGATGAATTATGAATTGGCGCATAGGGAACGGGAAATAGCCGAAGAAATTACTAATGACTAATTACTAATGATGAGTTATAAATTGGAGAACGGGGAACGGGTTAGAGGGAGCGGGTTTCGGGTTCGGGCTATGGGTGCGTTTTTTCCTTTTTTTCTCTTTCTCATTCTCTTTCTCATTCTCTTTCTGTTTCTCGCTCTTACCCTCCGAAGCTTCAGCGTAGGAGGGTTCTTGCTCTTTTTCCTATTTTTGCATCGCAAACCTCATTCCTCATGATCGACAAAATCAAAGAACTCGAAGATAAGAAAGCGGAAGCCCTTTTAGGTGGCGGACAGAAACGCATCGATGCGCAGCATAAAAAAGGCAAGCTCACGGCTCGTGAACGCCTGCATTTCCTGCTCGACGAAGGCAGCTTCGAAGAGATTGGCATGTTGGTCACCCACCGCTCCATCGAGTTTGGTTTGGATAAAGAGGTTTATCTAGGCGACGGTGTAATCACTGGCTTTGGTCGTATCGACGGCCGCTTGGTGTATGTTTTTGCGCAGGATTTCACCGTGTTCGGTGGCTCACTTGCCGAAGCGCATGCTACTAAAATCTGCCGCATCATGGACCTCGCCATGCAGAACGGCGCGCCAGTCCTCGGACTCAATGACAGCGGCGGTGCTCGTATTCAGGAAGGCGTTGTTTCTCTGGGTGGCTATGCCGATATATTTTACCGCAACACCATGGCTTCGGGTGTTATTCCGCAGCTCTCCGCCATCATGGGGCCTTGTGCCGGTGGTGCCGTGTATTCACCGGCTATTACCGACTTTATTCTGATGGTTGAAAACACGTCTTACATGTTTGTTACCGGTCCGAATGTGGTGAAGACCGTAACCCACGAGGAAGTGACCTCTGAAGAACTTGGCGGTGCCTCTGCCCATTCTGCAAAGTCCGGCGTGACGCATTTTTCTTGTGCTAACGAAGTGGAGTGCATCCGCACCCTGCGCAAATTGCTGAGCTACATGCCGCAGAACTGCGAGGAGTCGGCGCCATCTGTGGCCTATACCATGGGCGATGAAAAAAGACCAGGACTCAATAAAATCATACCCAAAAACCCAAACCAACCCTACGACATTCGCGAGGTAATCGACGGGGTGGTGGATGCGGATTCGTTCAGCGAGGTGCACAAGAATTTTGCCGAAAATATCGTTGTTGGCTTTGCTCGATTAGCTGGTAAAAGTGTTGGTATTGTGGCTAATCAGCCTGCTGTACTTGCTGGTGTGCTTGACATTCATTCTTCGGCGAAAGCAGCGCGTTTTGTGCGTTTCTGTGATTGCTTCAACATCCCTTTGCTCGTGTTCGAAGATGTTCCTGGCTTCCTTCCCGGAACTGATCAGGAGTGGAACGGT
>CANFOZ010000040.1 GCA_947448795.1 Bacteroidota bacterium | reverse complement strand
TAAATCAGCTGATACAGGATACGCACAGCCAACCGCGATTTGTATATGCACATGTATTTATGCCGCATGCGCCCTATGCCTTCCGGCACGATGGAAAAAAGTTAGCCATGAGCGAATACATGTCTTTTCGCAAAGACGACAAAGCCCTCTACTTGGAGCAATTGCGCTACGCCAACTTGCTTATAGCTCAAATAGCACAACAGCTATCTAATAAAGACGCGGTAGTCATCATTCAAGGCGACCACGGCTTCCGACATTTGCGTGGAGCCAATCAACAAGAGGAATCCTTTATGATTCTAAATGCCGTAAAGCCCACACTTGCTAAAGCGTATTCTTTTCCAAGTCAGATGACACCAGTCAATGCTTTCCGCGTTATACTTAACAACGAATTCGGGGCTTCGATACCGCTGTTGAAAGACTCTATTATTCCAGAATAAGAGAAAGCAATTTGGCTTCGATGCAACATTCAAGGCAAGCAATTAGTACTTTTTGGGGAGTCAATTTCTGTCGTATTCTTGCTTTTAAAAATTACTAATCCAAAATACAACAATAAAGAGTGATGCACGATTAAGATAAACAGCTTCGCAATTTAATCTTTAATTTCACGGCCCTACTCAAGCATTTAGCACCTATGGAGATAAGTCGAACCGCACGCATACCGGCCCATGAGGGCGCCATCTATACCATACACAAAGCCGAAAACAAAGCCGTTTTTTTTACTGGTGGTGGCGACGGAACAGTCATTCAATGGTCGAGCAACGACCTGACGCAAGCCCATGTTGTTGCTCGCGTTAAAGATCCTGTTATTTGCCTTTATTACCTTGATGGAGTTGACCATTTAATCATAGGCACATTAACTGGCGGCATTCACCTGCTCGATTTAAAAGAAAAAAAAGAGCTGCGTTATTTCACAGTGCATACACAAGGTGTGTTTGATTTTCTTCGCATCAACAACCATTTATTTGCTGCCGGTGGTGATGGTATGCTTAGCATTTGGGACACAACAACATGGAGCATGCTATCCAATCAACGCCGATCCGAAAAAAGCATTCGCAGCATCGCTGCTGATCCAAGCGGGCGCTTCCTTGCACTTGGCTGCAGCGACCACAGCATCCGTATACTCAATGCAACAACGATGCAGGAAATCAAATGCATTGAGCAACACACCAACTCTGTTTTCAAGGTCGTGTTTAGTCCCGATGGCACGCAATTACTCAGCGGTTCGCGCGATGCCCACCTTGCCTCGTTCGACATCGAACGCGATTTCGAACTTCTGAATTATATACCTGCACACAATTTCACCATTAACCATATCGGTTTTAGTCATGATGGCCAGTGGCTTGCAACTGCAAGTCGCGACAAGTCAGTAAAAATCTGGCAAGCCTCTGACCTCCGCTTTATTAAAAAATTGGATGTGCTTAATGGCGGGCACGTCAACTCTGTCAATGCAGTAGTATGGAATGAGGACAGTCTCTTTTCATGCAGTGACGATCGCTCCCTAATCCGTTGGCAATGGTTAAAAACCCAATAATGCAGTAAAATGAAGATTATTTACTGCATTAAAAGGTTAATTTTAATCTAAAAACGACAAAAACCTACAATAAAGGCAAAAAGTAGCATCCTATCGAATATTTTTTACGACCTTTGCACCCTGAAAATCAGCATCTATGCTAGAAGCAACCAAACTTATCTCCATCGAACAAACCCAGCATTCGCGCATTGCGGAGCTGGATGCCAAAACACTTGTCTTTGGAAAGCATTTCTCGGATCACATGTTCCTTACCGAATATGAGGACGGCAAATGGCATAACCCACGCATCGTTCCTTTTGGAAACCTGTCTATGAGCCCATCCATTTCGGCGCTTCATTATGGCCAGGCTATATTCGAAGGCATGAAGGCGCACAAAAATGAAAAAGGCGAAGTGTTGATTTTTCGTCCCTTGGAGAATCAGCGTCGCATGAACGCCTCTGCACATCGTATGTGTATGCCTGCGATTCCGGAAGACATCTTCATGGAAGGACTCACGCAATTGCTTCGTATGGATAGCGCATGGGTGCTAGCCGACGAAGGCTGCTCGCTGTACATACGCCCCTTCATGTTCGCTATCGACGAATTCCTCGGTGTGCGTACGTCTAACACGTATCGTTTTATGATCATCACTTCTCCTGCAGGTCCGTATTACAAGGATCCGGTGAAGTTGAAGGTGGAGACTGAGTTTGCACGTGCCTTTGAAGGTGGTGTAGGCTATACTAAGGCAGCAGGAAACTACGGCGTATCCCTTTATCCAACCAAGCTAGCCAACGAGCAAGGCTACCATCAGATTATTTGGACGGATGCCCGTGAGCACAAATACATCGAAGAAGCGGGTATGATGAATGTCATGTTCGTTATCGGCGACACGCTTGTAACACCAGCACTCTCAACACAAACTATACTTCCAGGGAAGACCCGCGATAGCGTGTTAACAATCGCTCGCGATTGGAACATGAAGATCGAAGAGCGCCGTATCACCGTTCAAGAGATTATTGACGCGCAAAAAAACGGTTCATTAAAAGAAGCGTTTGGTGTTGGAACAGCTGCAACCGTAGCACACATCTCCGTTATTGGATTTGAAGGCACCGATTATGCTATCCCAATTGGCGACGAGCATTCCTTTTCTAAGCGTGCTGCTATACACCTCACTAAAATCCGCAAAGGACAAACCGAAGACATCCACAATTGGACGATGAAGATCTGATACAAATAGCCATTAATAGAAAGCCCTTGCGTTTATACACAAGGGCTTTTTATTTGAATAGAAGCGCCGGAATAAGGCGTGCTCTAGGTTGTATTTTACTTGCGCAATTCGAAGCTAGCACCCAGATATACCCTGCGCACCTCTTCGTCACCAGCAAGCTCTTCGGCAGTACCTGCCTTTAAAATTTTTCCTTCAAAAAGAAGATAGGCGCGATCGGTGATGGATAAGGTTTCGTGCACATTGTGATCGGTTATCAAAATGCCAATGTTTTTCTCTTTCAATTTCGATACAATGCTCTGAATATCCTCAACGGCAATTGGATCGATGCCAGCAAAGGGTTCGTCAAGCAATATAAACTGAGGATTCACAGCCAATGCGCGGGCTATCTCGGTACGACGACGCTCGCCACCCGACAACACATCGCCACGGCTTTTACGAACGCGGTGCAAACCGAATTCATCGAGCATCAATTCTAAACGCTCCTTTTGCGCCTCTTTTGAAAGCGACGTCATTTCCAAAACAGCCTTGATGTTATCCTCCACTGTGAGCTTTCGAAAAATCGAAGGCTCCTGCGGCAAGTAGCCGATGCCAAGTTGTGCACGCTTATACATGGGCACATCGGTAATGTCTTTATCGTCAAGAAAAACGCGACCCGAATTTGGTTTCACCAAACCAACCGTCATATAGAAGGTAGTCGTTTTTCCAGCCCCGTTAGGGCCTAACAAACCAACAATCTCACCTTGAGCCACCTGCACCGTCACATCGTTCACTACACGACGGTTCTTATATTGTTTTATGAGGTTTTCAGAGCGGAGAAGCATAGCGCAAAGATAGTGAAAGGGAATGACAGGGAAAGTGAACGATTGTTTGAGAAAGCGTAAGGGCTTACAATTTAATACTCTACAATTTATACTCAACGATTGCCAATTCGTATCTACGCTTTTGTACTAATTTAAAAGGTTAGCAACATACTTGCACGAATACCAAAAGTAGAAATTGCACTAGGTGTAGTATTGCTTCGGTTAAGGTGTTCTAAAATGGCTTTCTCGCGGTCATGGTAGCTATTCTGGTAAGCTTTATCGATATACGACAAACGCCACACAGCATCTATTCGGAGGATTTTAAATATATTCTCAATACCTACTCCTGCTTCAGTGTATGGCTTACCAAGGGTGGTGAAGCTGTTTTTATTTTGCAATATCGCCCGATTCGCTTTGTCGAGGCCACCAACAAGAGCTTGTCCTGTAGCGACTTCCCGCCATTTAAGTCGGCGCATCAATGGAATACGATTTAAAAAAAGTCCATCAAAATGGTGTGAGACACGGAGCGATGCATATTCGTCGCTGACGAACTCAAAATAATTCATCAAATTAAAGGCAAGATTATCGTACGAATAAGACTCGTTACCCTCATGCACTTTTAGCAGCGGATAAGGTAGCGTGCCCCAAACTTTTCCAACCTGAGCACGATATTCAGTCCAACCTAACGAACCCACATAGAAATATTGACTTAGCTGAATCATCGCCTTTTGGTAGGTGAAATCACTTCCAAGAGTACCCTTTAAACCAATAATATACTGCAATTGCAGAATCGGGTATTTGGTTCCAAGACTAATGCGATCCACTTTGCCTGAGATAAACCGCTCTTTATATGCAAACCTTGAAAAGAATGTAATCTCCGATGTGTTGAGGCTATTTTTCATCCCAATTGTATCGGGATAGTTTTGAAAATAGGTATAATCGAGTGGCTTGATCGGGTCGTAAAAGCGATGTGAGAATGTTACTCTGCTCGAAAATCCAGGATACCATTCATAATCATAAAACCCCTTTGTCTCCTCCAAAAAGGTCAACTTATTGGAAGGCGATCGACGCAATACAGACGACAAGATGTTGTCACCCTGGAAGGCATTCTCGCTCTGACCGAGTTGCTCTACATCATTTTTAAAAGATGCTCCAACAGATTGTCGTGGGGTTTTTGAGAGGAAGTATTGAGCTCCAACAGCGTATTTAAATTTTCCATCAAGGGTGCCATAGGCGCCATAGCCGCTTAAGATAAGATCGGTGCTAAAGGCATTGCTCGTGCGGCCACCAAGACGAAAACGAGGTCCTTCAATGAAGTTATAGCTAAAAAAGGTAAAATACGGCCCCAACTCAAAATTGCCTATAACCTTATATCCACTTACAAACAGCGTGACAATATCCACATAGGTTTGAAAGGCAGGCAAGGATTGAATTGTATCTACCATTGCATAAATTTTCTTTTCGCGCTCGTTGAGTGAGTCGTGACGAGCATCTGCCCAAAACGCGACGGGTTTGTCTGTGGCACCATCGGTTACCACAATATCTCCACCTTGTAAAAAGAAATCATTGCTTTTCGGCTCGTTAAGCACGAAGTTTCTATAGGAAGCGGTTTTTCTGCCGATAGCATTCATCCCTTCTTCCCGCGCCGCAAAATCCACCACCAGGATATCTTTTACCAACATCCATTGCTTACCTTCCACTTGATCGAATTCCTGAACAACGGCTAAGTCAGATACGAAGTTGATATTCGCATCGTCTACAATACGAGCACTGATCTTTTTAATAGCGAAGGTGGAGTCGTTCACCCAAAAATCACCAATAAAAGTGAGCTCCTGCTTGCGACGAGGTTGGTAAGAAACCTTATAGCACCATTTGTTACCAATAAAGGCGCTGTCTAACAAATAATACCGATAATACGCAGCTCCAACATTGGCAAAAGGACTAACAAAATTTTTACCGAAAATATTAATATAGTTGTCGTAAATATTGGTGTTCTGATACATATCGCCCAAAAACTGGGTGACGGTCGGATTCTCAATTCCCGACACCTTACTTGCCAAAATGATCTCCTTCTGCGATTTCGGGTTCTTTTTATAAAAGAAATTAGAAAGCGTTTCCGACATAAAAATCGGCAAAAACGGCTTCTTGTTTGTTGCTGTTGAATCAATGTAATCAAACACAAATGAAAAGGGCTTAAAAACCTTCTGTTTTTTAAATTTCTCACTTATGTTGCTAATATCGAACTCCACTTTGTTATAGCCTTCGTATTGAAAGGCATCCAATCTTTCCCTGTCGTTAAAGGGTTTGTTTTCAATGATTTTTCGAAGCAGGATAAGAGCCGGATTCTCACCCGGTTTGATTACCACCTCAGGCAAATCGACCTTGTTCACTTTCAACACGATATCCAAATGATTGACTTTATGCGGAATCACCTTCATGGAGACAGGCATATAACCGACAAAAGAAGCCGTCACAGAGTCTTGGTTGCCGGCAGTTTCGATGGTGAAATTACCGTTGATATCCGATGTGTTTCCGATGGTGGTTCCTTTGAATGTCACATTGGCAAAGGGCACGGGCTCGAAGGTTAGTGCATCTTTTACGGTACCAAACACGCGCGTATTCTGAGCCCAACTAACTAGGGTGCTAAAAGACAGAAGAAGCGCAAGAACAAGTGTACGACAGCCGAAATAGTGTTTCATGCCTAATTATTCAGCTTTTCGTTTATTGCTAACTACACGCCAAGAAACGATAATGCTTATTTCATAAAGCACATACAGAGGGAATGCAGTGAGCATCATTGTGGTGATGTCTGAAGAAGGGGTGATAATGGCTGCTGCAATCAAGATAACCACCACGGCATGCCTTCTGTATTTATTCATGAAGCTTGGACTCAAGATACCGAATTTAGTTAGGAAATAAACTAAAATGGGGAGTTCAAACACAATACCTGAGATAAGCGTCATCGTGGTAACAGTCGAGATATAGGAGTCGAGCGTAATGATGTTTTCTACTTCGGTGCTGACCTGATAGGTAGCCAAGAAATTGACGGAAAACGGCGAAAGCACAAAATAACCAAAGCAGATGCCCATCAAAAAGAGCATCGTGGTGAAAAACACAATACCCGTGGCGTATTTACGCTCTGTTTCTTTCAGAGCTGGCTTAATAAAGGACCAAAGCTCCCAAAAGACATACGGCGAGGCAACTAAAAGTCCGGCTATGAAGGATATCCACATGTGCGTGGTAAACTGACCTGATAAATCGATGTTTTGCAAACGAAAATTCAGGTCTTGGAAGCAGAAATCACCCTCCATATGCAACCACTGACCAATCTTGCACATGGCTCGATAGGTTGGGAAATCAGCATGCTTGGGGGCCAAAATAACGCCATCAAATATGAGATCCTTGAAAAAGAAGGCCACAATTGCCAATATCATTACTACTGCAGCTGAACGCACAAGATGCCAGCGCAGCGCCTCTAAATGTTGCAAAAAGGACATCTCTCCAGATTCCCCAGTACGTTTATTACCAAAACCGAACATGCGTGATTGAATTAGCGCCGCAAATATACCTTTATGACATGAACTTTCGGTTAAAGGTTTAATAATATAGGTGAACTTGTAAAATCAGAGGCTGACTTGCTTAGCAAGAAAAAGGAGGACCGGCTTCCGCCAGTCCATCCTTAACCACCCAATCCCAAACTACTCTTCGTTAAAAAGGCATATCCTCCACAGTCAAGTATTTTCCTGCTTCATCTTGTACAGCTGCCGCCATGCGTTTGTCGGAATTTGCTTCAAGCTTGTCTTTTTTTCCTAACAGGACGACATTTTCGGCGATGATCTCGGTGAAGTATTTCTTGACTCCTTTGTCGTCATAAGAGCGACTTTTGATCTTGCCTTCGACATACACCTGACTGCCCTTTTTTAGGAACTTATCGGCAACCGTTGCCAGGTTCCTCCAAGCCACAATTGTATGCCATTCTGTTTGCTCGGTTTTCTTACCGGCTTTGACATAGGTTTCGGTGGTCGCCAAGCTGAATGTGGCCACCTGAACATCGCCTGTGATGGTCTTCATTTCGGGGTCTTTTCCAAGATGCCCCAGTAGGGTTACTTTGTTTACTCCTGACATAATGATAGGTTTAAAAGTGAATAATAGTGAAAAAAGTTTTTAACAATTTAAAATATAGATTACTAATTATCAGTTTATTATGAATTTTTATTAAATCATTTTTTAATAATTATCAAAAATGCATTTAATATTGATGCTGACAAAAGTACAGCCTGCAAAACCGAATGCCGAGCAGGAATTAGAATGCGGTTGATCTGAAATAAAATCCGGTTGAAACGAACAAAAATTCGGTAAGAGGCGGGAGCTTCCTAAAAAGAAAAAAGCACAAAAAAAGGAGGGTTAAACCCTCCTCTTCCGCCCTCCAAAAAAGGAAGTATTTAAGTCCTTATCAGAAGTCAATCATCGCTCCAATTGAAGGCAAAAGTCTGCCATTCTGATTGGCTATAGAATACAGTTGATAGGCAGCTGGATTTGACGGATCAGTGAGTGGATTTCCAGAAGCATCTTTGGCCACATTCAAATACGAAGGACCTGTAGTTTGAAAGTTGTAAATGTTTTGAATATCGAGGTAGGCATTGATGGCCCATTTAGCTAAAAACCACTTTTTATCGATACGAATATCTAAACTATGACTTAATGGATACCGTTCTTCATTTAAGCGAGACCAATCAAAAACACCCTGCCTCGTTACATCCCAAACAGCCTTTTGAGCAGTTAAAGCATAATTATAAGGCGTATATGGCGCACCACCAAGAAGTCTGAACTTCATACCCATCTCCCAATTGTGTTTTAATTTTTTGCCCAAAGTCATGTTTAAAATATGCGTATTGTCCCATGAAGATGGACGATATGCGCCTTTTTTATCCAAAAACTCACTTTTCGAGAAAGTATAGGATAAAATTCCATAAAAGGTGGAGCTCAGCTTTTGCTGGGCAAAAAACTCAACTCCATAACTATGCCCCTTCGAACTAGAATTAACGGCTTCGTTGCCAATTACCCCAAAATCACCGCCTAAATTGGCCAAAGAGATACTGTCTTTGATGGCGAAGGGGTAGTTTCTGTATACTTTATAAAAGCCCTCCACAGTGATTTTTGATGATGCTGTAGGATTGAACTCGAAGCCCGACACCAAATGGTCGCATTGTATATATTTGAGCGAATTCGCCTTGTTTACAAGATTTCCCAAGGCATCGCGGTAACCTAAGACGGTATAGGATGGTAATTGAAAATAGCGTCCGGTGTTAAAGTTCCAGAAAAACTTATCGGTGATCTTGTAGGAAAGTGACAATCTTGGTGAAATCTGATTCAATGGGTTGCTCATCGGGTCAGAATAATCGCATACATCGGTTCGCAAGCCAGCCGACCAAATCAACTTCTCATGAAAGGCCTTCTGCCCTATCTGCATAAATAAACCGAGTTTATTGACCGGCAATTCGGATGTAAAAGCGTTGTCAATAACCAACCCTTGAAATTCGATTCGACGAAACGTATTGTTCGTATAGAGCGCATTTTCATAAGCTAGTCCATAATTCACTTTCCAGCTGTTTTTGATCGTTACATGCTCCAAACGGAACTTGTTCTCGATCTCAGCCGATTTGTAATCGAGCACCTTGTTGGAATCGGCCTCGATGTTGTTGCGGTATTTGAACGACCTGTTATTGAGGTGATTGCGACTAGCCACCAAGGTGGTATATCCATTTTTTGACAGCATTTTATAACTGGCTCCGAAAGTGTAATTCCACTGGGTGTTAACCGGCAGATACCCCAAAATATAGTTATTTCGCTCAATCGTTGCAGAATCAGTCAGCCCATCGTTAACCTTGGTGTTTAAAACGAAATCATCTACCGCACCTAAACCGAGTATCGTGAGTGTACTTTTATTCTTGAAACGCAGTGTGTTTTTGAACTGAAAGTCGTTGTAAGTTGGCAAAAATGGCAGCGACAAGGCTTGAAAAAGGAATTGAAGATAAGAACGGCGGGCAGAAAAAATCAGGTTGTCGTTTTTGCCTATTGGACCATCGAAAGTTAGCCCTATATCGCTCGATCCGAGCATGAATGTACCGGCAAACTTGTCCTGGTTGCCTTCCACCTGCTTGATGTCCATGATGCAACTCAAGGCGTTGCCGCGGTTGGCAGGAAAAGCCCCCGAATAAAAGTCAACCTCACGCACGAAATTCACATTAATCATCCCTACTGGTCCACCCGAGGATCCTTGTGTTGCAAAGTGGTTGATGTTTGGCACCTCAATACCATCGAGGAAAAAGCGGTTCTCGTTGGGTGCTCCATTACGCACGATAATATCGTTTCGAAAAGACACGGTAGATCCAACACCCGGTAAATTTTGAATAACCTTCGATATATCGCGATTGCCACCCGGACTCCTAAAAATCTCCGCACTACCAATGGTTCGCATACTAACGGGGCTCTCTTCGGTCTTGTTAAAAGGCGAAGAAAGCACCTGAACCTCATTTAATGACTGGGCACTTGACTCCAACACGAAATCGAGCTGACTTGGCTTTGCGGGCGAAACCTGCACCTCATAAACCGCCTGGTTCTTATACCCCACAAAACTGCATGATACAGTATAGGTACCAGGGGGCACATTGCTTAAAACAAAATTCCCAGCCGAATCGGCAGTTGCTCCAATGCTTGTTTTTTCAATAAAAACAGTAGCAAACGGAACGGGTTGGTTGGTGCTTAGGTCTGTAACCTTTCCCTTAATTGCGCTGTTTTGCGCTTGCGCAAAAGCAAGACCGAAGAAGAGCATAAAAGGAAGAAAAAGGTGGTGTGGTTTCATGGTTTTTATCTTAAAATTAATATTTATTGGGCGGTTTCTTTTTTTCTAAGTGCTTGAAAAATGTAAAAGAACACACTATTTGGCAGGATGGTAACGATCAGATTGGCTTTCATAAAAGAGCCAAATTCTTGATCCAATCGCAGGCCCGTATGAAAGGAAAACAACATTGGCACGAGAACCGAACACAGGATGATAAGAAGGTGCAATGCGTGCATTTAAGTTACTTATTCTTAACGTATTTTAAAGGCACCCATAACAATCCAAAGCATTTGTGGGTGAACCAGGCTACACCTTCCATGGCAAAGAAGACCAGCAAAGTAAAGACTGCGTTGCTTATGATTTTGTCCATTTTAATTAAACATCTTCAACAAAACTGCTTTACGATATGTGAAAATGGATTCTATTTTTCGGCGCACCAACAGTGCATGTGCTACAGTACCAAGAAAGCCAAGGGGTAATTGATAATTGATATGATCAGTCATCAGCACCCCACCATCCTTTTCCACAAAGGTATGGGTATGTTCCCAAACCTTATAAGGGCCAATCAACTGCCGATCGGTGAACTGGTGTTTATCGGCAACCTGCGATATCTCCGTTCGCCAGTGCATCGGAATTCCGAGAAGCGGCTTCACCGTATAATCGATAAGCATGCCGGAGTATATTCCACGACTATCATCCAGCTTGGTGCGAATGATGAAGCCCATTTCGGGTGGGGTTATTTTTGCTAGGTTTTTTGGGGACGAAAAAAAATCCCAGGCCTGTTGCAAACTTATAGGTAAAAATTGTTCATCAGAAAGTTGGTACATAGACAGAAGGATTAAGCGTTAAATATTCGTTTGTAATGACTTCTAACCTGCGGAAAACAGAGCTTAAACCACTCCGTATAATACGCAGGATTGTTAAGTAATTCCTGTTCTAAATTATCCATAGACAGGTATTTATAACTTTTAACCTCCTCCAAATTTATGTTTGGCAAGGCCTCTAACACATCGAAAAAAACATGATCAAACTCGTGCTCCACCAAACCGTTGTCAAATTCAACCCGGTATAAGAAGCTGAACACGAACATTGGATCGCAGTCCATACCCATCTCGACCAACATGCGGCGCTGAACAGCTGTATTGAGCTCTTCACCAAAGCGGGGGTGGCTACAGCAGGCATTGGACCAAAGTCCGGCCGAATGGTACTTGTGATCTGCCCGTTGTTGCAAAAGAATTTCTCCTTTGCTATTGAAAACAAACAATGAAAATGCGCGGTGTAAAAGCCCTTGCTCATGCACGCTAGTTTTATCGAGCTTTCCAATTGGATTATCGCGCTCATCCACTAAAATCAGTTCATCCATCAATTCTGAAGTTTTTGTTTTTCGGTTGTTGAAATTAATTTACAATGCATCATAAAACTGACGATCATTTGACGCAGATCTCTATCGGATAGCTGCTGCATAGTTGAAAGAAGACGTGTTTTATCTTCTTGCAAATTACGGTTGTATCCCAGAAATGATGGGGCTTCGGCTTGTATGCAAAAACGCAGATAGCGAAACTCGATATTGTCCTTCTCATCCAAAATGCATCGATCGAGTAAGCGAGAACCGTCTCTAAAACTTTGGAGTTTGGAGTACGGATTAATTAAATATTTAGCCCTGAGCATCAAGCCACAGGCTAGATAAGCAGTCATTACCTGATTTTTTGATGCCGATGCATCGGTGCAAAGTGCAATAAGTGCAATGCATCCCTCCTCTTCCACCGTAGCCTTCTCAAAAAGCTGTCTTGCTCTTAAGGCGGATGGCTCGATGGCCTGCACCGAAAGCGCAAAGAAAACGACTACAAGGATTAGTATACCTCTCATAGGAGATTCATCTTGTATTGCAAAAGACTATTAAACATCAAGCCCAACTTATGTCCGTTGTTGATACGAATGCGTTCATTCATGACGCGCTCGGCAGGCACCTCTTGTATTTTTTTGAACAAGGCCATATAGTACATGTAGGCCAAGTATACACCGCCTTTAGAAGAAGACGGCAGCTGGCGAATGCCTTCTATTGCCGCAGAAAAATCCGCTTGAATCTCTTGCTCGATAACCAACTTCGCACTGTTGTTGAACTGCTCGATATTTACATTCGGAAAATACGAGCGCCCCAATGTTTGGTAGTCGGCCTTCATATCGCGAAGAAAATTAATCTTCTGGAAAGCAGCGCCCAAGCGCATCGCAGAAGGCTTTAGTGCTGCGAACATCGTTTTGTCACCGAGGGTAAAAACATGCAAACACATCAAGCCCACCACTTCGGCCGATCCAAGGATATACTCTTCGTATTTTACACGCGAATAGTCCACCTTCACCAAATCCATCTCCATGCTACGTAGAAACGTATTGATGAGCTCCCGGTCGATTCCAAACTCGTGCACCGCTTGCTGAAAAGAATTTAGGATAGGATTGAGTGAAATACGCTGATCCAGGGCTTCAGCAGTGTCTTGCTTGAATTTTCGGAGCAGATAAGCCTGATCATAGCCGCTGAAGCTGTCTACGATTTCATCGGCAAAACGAACAAAGCCATAGATGGCTCGAATGGGCTTGCGAGTCTCCGGACTGAGTAAAAGAATGCCCATGGAAAAGCTCGTGCTATAAGCACTTGTGGTGATTTTACTGCAATGTGCAGAGACATCATCAAATAAATTTTTCATACTTAATGGGTTAAGTAATTGGTCACCAAACCAGACACGACCTTCCCCGATATCAGGGATGGTGGAACACCGGGGCCAGGCACGGTGAGTTGACCAGTATAGAAGAGGTTTTTTATTTTTTTGTTGATCATTTTAGGCTTGAGGATGGCCGTCTGCATGAGCGTGTTTGCCAAGCCATACGCATTGCCCTTGAAGGAGTTATAATCGGCAATAAAATCAGTCACGCAATAACTCTTTTTATAATCAATGAAAGGCCGCAAGTCTTCGCCTGTTTGCATCTGCAAGCGCTCCATCATCACATTAAAATAGTTTTCGCGAAGCTCTTCGCTGTCGGTTAATCCAGTGGCGATAGGCATAAGCAGAAAGATATTTTCATGTCCTGCAGGCGCTACGCTATCGTCGGTTTGCGACGGGCAACAGACATAGAACAACGGCTTGCTCGGCCACTGCGGGTTTTTGTATATCTCTTTTGAGTGCTGCAACAGATTCTCATCAAAGAAAAGGGTATGGTGCCTGAGCCCTTTAACACGTTTGTTGATGCCCAAATAATAGATAAGGCTTGAAGGCGCAAAGGTTTTCTTCTCCCAATAGCGCGCATCATAATTGCGTTGTGCACTTGGAATAAGTTTGCTTTCCACATGATTATAGTCTGCTGAAGCCACCACAGCGTCAAAGTCAAGGATACTGTCTTTTATGCGAATGCTAGTGGCTTTGCCATCTTTAGTAATAATCTCATCCACTGCTGAATTGGTATGTACTTTCACTCCTGCTCTTTTACCCACCTCGACCATGGCTTCAATGATTTTGTAGAAACCGCCCATGGGATACCAGGTACCTAATTGCAGGCAAGCATGATTCATCAAGCTGTACAGCGCAGGTGTGTCTTGCGGCATAGCGCCTAAAAAAAGGACCGGGAACTCAATAAGCGCAATCAGTTTGGGGTGCGAGAAGTACTTGCGCACATGGTCGCTGAAACGCGAAAAGACCTGCAGTCGTAAAGCCCCTAGGATGGTGTCTTTGTCTAGAAACTCGGTGATGGATAAGCCAGGTTTGTAAACCAACTTGTCCATACCAACTTTATATTTGAACTCCGCTTCGAGCAGAAATTGTTTAAGCCGCGCCGCACTGCCTGGCTCGATAGATTCGAACAGGGTGTAAAGCGCTTCTTGATTATCAGGAACAGACAACGTATCCTTTGGTCCATAGACAACATCAAAAGCAGGACTCAATTCTACGAGTTTATAAAAATCAGCTACTTTATAACCGAAGTCGGCGAAGAACTTGTCAAAGACTTCCGGCATCCAATACCAACTTGGTCCCATGTCGAAGGTGTACCCATTCTCGGTGGTGAAGTTGCGGGCGCGGCCACCGAGCATCTCGTTTTTTTCAAACACATGCACCTCATGGCCGGCTTTAGCAAGGTATGCTGCAGCAGCTAAGCCTGAAAAACCTGATCCGATGATGGCAATTTTTGACATGTATTGTTATTTTTTCTTTGCTTTCCGATCCTCGTCAGTAATTTTGACAAGCTCATCTACAGAAGACAACCAATTCATTTTTGAATCCATTTTCAAAGTCCCAAGTAATGACGGGTTTCCAGAAAGATGCATCGTGATAGGACCAATTCGCGACCGCAATGCACTAACATAAGCCTGCACTTCTTCACGCTCATGAAGATGTACCAAAAAGAAAAGCAAATGATCGGGCTTTATTTGCTCGATGCTGTTAGTTAGTGATTCAAAAGGCACATTGCTTCCTAAATAAGTAACCTGAGCACCTGATTGACGAACAATATAATACGCGAAGAGCAAGCCGATTTCGTGGTATTCATTCTCAGGCAAAAAAAGCACCCACTTGGGCGCATCGTTCGCGGCCATTGGCATACACTCAATTGCAGCGAATAATTTACGACGCACAAGGTTACTTACAAAATGCTCTTGCGACTGCGGGTAGGTGTTGTTTGCCCACATTAAGCCAATGCGAACAAACATTGGATAAATGACATGCACATAGGCATCTAGCAAACCAAAACGCATAACCGCACTGGCAAATATCTTCTCAAAATGCTGCTCGTCGAAGGACATGCCTGAAGCGATGAGTTGCGACACGAAATATTCAGCATCCTGATTCTGTAAGCTATCTTTTTGAAGGCGTGCTTCGAGGATCTTAAAGTGCTCTTGGTCGGTCATGCCGCAAAGCTGCGAGACCTTGTACTCCGAGTCAAGCAAACTAACTATATTAAGAAGACGACGAAACTGAGCATGGTCATAGTAACGCGTATTCCCCGCTGTTCTATTCGGCGTAAGGGCGTTGTATCGCTGCTCCCAAATTCGAATGGTATGCGCTTTGATACCCGAAAACTGCTGAAGTTGTGCGATCGAGAACATATTTTGTTTAATTTTTTACAAATATAGTTAAACAAAACTGCAGATGTTTATTTTATTTGCAGAAATACTAAACAAAATCTTGTTTCTGAGTAAAAATGCAGCTATTTAAAAAGTTAACGCTTGCATCATTTGTGATTAATGTAGCATAATTTGAAGAAATCGTTTAATCTAGCGCTCAGAAAAACTTTAGCTTAAACTTGATTTCACAGGTATCAACACCCAATTGGTTGAAAAATTTGCCGTTAATTTTCGTTGATAGCATACTTAAAAAAGCCATCCAGTTTTGTTATTTTGTTTCTACTAATCAAAGCATATCCAAATGATGATTCTATTACAAGTCCATTTTGAATTTAAATTCATTGGCCAGAAACCCATTCGTATGCTATCGAAATATCGTTATCAGTAATTGAAACTGTTGCTTAGATGGGAGCGGATGCTCTTAGAAAGGCGCAAAGGAAAGCTTCATTAAAACCAAAAGACAGGGATTTGCTAATTTTTTTCTTGGCTTTTTTTGAGCTTAGGTGCTTTAATTCTAGACTTTAATTAGCAAAGGCCTATCTTCTAAACATGCTTAACGAAGTACTAAGCGGATAACAGGACGATCTGCAATTTGAAGCACGTAAAGTCCAGCCGCTCGACCGGTTAGCTCGATGCGCGGATTAGCTTGACTCACCTTCCCTCTTTGCCTTTCTCGCCCGAGTGAGTCGAAAATCCTATATTCTGCATCCTTAGGCGATAAACCCTCGATGTTGACCCAGTTCTGCGCTGGATTTGGATACACGGTCAGTAATCTGTTTGTGGCATCAACAACAGCTATTGAAAGCACTGTCACTTGAACCGAAGCGGTGTCGCTAACCCCGCAATGACTTGCGATCAAAGTCACTGTGTAATCGCCGATTGAAGCATACACATGCACCGGGTTTTGCGATGCGCTGCTATCTCCATCTCCAAAAAACCACTGGTAGGTATCTGCATTCAAGGATGTGTTTGTAAAGGTGAAGGAGCCCGACTGGGTGCTTGATTCCAAGCTGCTAAAATTGGCGTTGGGATTATACTCACCAATATGCCAGGTACTCAAACTATCGAATGCCACCAATTTGGCGGCATGACGAATAACGGCGGCATCAGCAGCAGGCAGTCCTGCTTCGTAGGTAATTGTTTCGGGATCCTTTTTAAACAAAACGGCATAAAATGTACAGGCCGCTGCATAGGTGCCAGCAACACTCGGGTGACTCTCATCGCTTTGATACAATTCGATAGCCGGATTATACTGCCTGATATAATGGCGAACAGCTCCAACAGGAGAAAGCACGGCCTGGTTGTCCTGAGCCATAATACGATAACGCAGATTTAATAAACTATCCATGCCCTCGTAGGTGCAGAGCGGTGGAAAACTAGCGCAATTGGAAGCATCGCCGTTCTTACGCCCCCAGGTCATGTAAAACATGGTTTCGCCGCAAGGATTAGCAACGTTTATCAAGCTATCCAAAATCCGTGCATAGGGATATACTTCGGCTGCAACCTGAGCATCCGGGAACGACGGGTTTTGACTTTGCTCTTGCAACACCACATAGTCCCAACCGCCTTGGGCGATCTTGGCCAAAGAAGTGGCATTGGTGCTGTGCCCATTGAAGGTGTAACCACCCGGGCAGTTGCTGTCGTAAACCACCGAATCGCCCACCGAAGAGGAAGCCAATGAAAGCATGCCCGGCAAGTCGTTTACATAGGTGTAACTATTGCCGATAAAGAGCACGCGGAGTGGCTGAGCAGAAGAAGTGAGCGTGAGAAAAAGAGAGAAAAAGAGAACGAGTCCCGAGGGCAAGGGAGAGAATGGGAATGAGAAGGATGTTTTTTTCATGAGGAGTATCTTATAAGTCAATCGGGTTTAATTTGCGATAGTAAACATAAGAGACTGCAAAGATTGCAAAAATTATTAGTGGAAAAAAGGCCTGACCGCCTAAGCCATCCACCGCACCGTGACTGATGGATGCAAAAATAAATTCCAAACCCAGGCCTGCATAGGCCCATTCTTTAACCCTCTTTGGCACTTGCGGAATCACCACAACCAACACACCCAATACCTTAAAAGCAACCAATGCATTACCGAAGTATTCGGGACAGCCCAAATGACTAATTCCTTCTTTGACCAACTCCGTTTGGGAGGTCAAGGCCCGGAATGACACCTTCGAACAAGGCGATGATTGTGGTGGCGATTAAATAGATTACTTTATCTTTTTTCATTTTTTAATGGATTAAGCAATTATTAATAACCTTCTTCATTTTTATATCCTTCGTAATAATAGGACTGCTCGATGCCTTTGAAGATCAAGGCTTTGTTATTAACATCGTCTGTTAAATTGTCTCCCAACAATGTTTTCAATTCGAGATCGTTGATCGGACTCCGCTCCATGGCCTGTAAGTATCGCACTTTGTCCACTTGCGGCCAATTCACAACTTTATTCAACCTTGCTTTTAGTATCATATCCAACCAGAAACGCATGCTTCGGCCATTGCCGTCCAAGAATGGATGCGCGATATTCATCTCCACATATTTGGAAATAACCTCCTCAAAGCGACTTTCGGGCATCTGCTCGATCTTCACTAATATCTCCTTTAAATAGAGTGCAGTAGCAAATCGAAATCCCCATTTTGAAATGTTTTGAGTTCTAATTTTGCCTGCAAAATCAGAAAGTCCATCAAAAAGATAAATATGAATTTACTGCAACCCAAGCGTCGTACCGACCTCGATACGGTCGATATCTCCAGTTTCAAAGAGCCGAAAGGCTTTCTCCAAACTCTGCTTATCTCTATTTTTCATGTATTCGTAAAATCGCTTTAGACCTTATTCGAATTCATCTGAACGATGAGAGTCCATTTATCCCGCATTGACTGCAAAGATATTCTAATAGCCGCAGTCAATTCTTAAATATAACAAAAAAAACGTCAATATCCAAAAACAATAAAAAAACAAAGATTTTGATGCTATTGTCGAATTTTTCTACTTTTGCGCCCTCATTGAACCAAAGCAATGTAAAAAGTGCTTTAATCAAAGAGAAGAACACAGCATAGAATCGGGCAGATCAAAAGAGCTGCTTTTATTAATCAACAAACCAATAACATGGAAAAAGTGAAACAAAAAAGCCTGATCGAAAACGTTCAGGACCAGTTCAACAAAGCTGCCGACTTAATGAAGTTGGACATTGGTGTACGCAAAATCCTTGCCTCGCCTCACAATGAGATCGTAACCAACTTCCCTGTGATGATGGACGATGGTAGTATTGAAGTGTTTAAAGGATACCGTGTTCAACACAACAACATTCTCGGACCTTACAAAGGTGGTCTTCGTTATCACCAAACAATTGACCAAGGTGCTGTTATGGGCCTTGCGGCTCTTATGACTTGGAAGACTGCTCTTTCTGGCCTGCCATTTGGTGGTGCGAAAGGTGGAATCCAAATGGATCCATCTAAATATTCTAACAAAGAAATCGAGCGTATCACACGCCGCTTTACTTTTGCTTTGGGCGATAACATCGGTCCAGATTACGATATTCCTGCACCAGACGTGAACACCAACAGTCAGATGATGGCTTGGATCATGGACACGTATTTGAGTACTAAATCACCAGCTGAACGTCAAAACAACATACACATCGTTACTGGTAAACCTGTAAAATCAGGTGGCTTGGAAGGACGTGATGCGGCTACCGGTCTTGGCGTTGTGTTCACCATTGAAGAATGGGCACGCGACAAAAAAATGGACCTGAAAGGCGCTACCTACACCGTACAAGGTTTCGGAAAAGTAGGCTATTGGGCTGCTCACTTCATGAACAAATTAGGTGCTAAATTGGTTGCAGTACAAGATCACACAGGCACCATCGGCAACGCGAATGGCATCGATGTAGAAGATCTTTACAAACACACCAAAAAGAATAACGGTGGCGTTAATGGATACAAAGGCGCAAGCGAAATCAGCAGCAACGACTTCTTTAGCACTGCCGCTGATATTTTCATCCCTGCAGCTTTATCCGACCAGGTTACTGGCGAGACTGCTCCAATGCTGAAAGTTAAACTTATCGCTGAAGGCGCTAACGGTCCAACAAACACGGAAGGCGAAGCTATCTGCATTGCAAAAGGCATCGACATCATTCCAGACATTCTTTGTAACGCAGGCGGTGTTATCGCTAGTTACTTCGAGTGGTTGCAGAACAAGCGCCAAGAGACTTGGGAGCTTGCCGAAGTGAACGACAGACTGAAGAAGAAAGTAGTTCTTGCATACCGCAATGTGTTTAACACGGCTGCCGAGCACAAGACGGATACACGTACAGCTGCCTATATTGTTGCTATCTCTAAAATTGAGAGCGTATACAAAGAGCGCGGCATCTTCCCTTAATCGGCGAAGCACGCAAAAGAGAAAGGCGGTCGAAAGGCCGCCTTTTTTATTGTCAAAAAACAAGGAATCAGAGTTCGGTGAAATGTGGGATGCCGGGAAGAAAATCGAAGCGCTGTTCGGCCGCATTCACTCTGCAGCAAAAGTGCTCTAGGCCGTTGCTTATCAAAAGATAATCCACATTCAATGCTTGGTTATAGCGAGCTGCCTGATCAAAGGTATGCTGACTAATTTTTACTTCCGGCGCTTTGCATTCTACAATCATCAAAGGGCGCGCATTTCGGTCGTGCAGCACCGCATCGCATCGCTTGCGCAATTTACCTAAGCCAATCTCCATCTCCACCGCTAACAAAGTAGCTGGGTATTGACGGTCTTCGAGCAGGTAGCGCAAGAGGTGTTGGCGAACCCATTCTTCGGGAGTAAGCGCGACAAATTTTCGTCGAATAGAGTCAAAAATTTCCGTACTTTGCCCTTGCTTGCGGAGACTGAAATCGTAGGTTGGCAGATTGAGCGCTTTCAAAACAAGAATATCTTTGTTGGAATCGTTTAACACCCCGAAGATACGCAATGCAAGCGCATACTAACACAAGACATCCATCATGAAATCAAAGAAAGAGATCGTTGACAATTGGCTACCACGCTACACAGGCACTGAGCTGGCCGACTTCGGCAAATACATTCTGCTCACGAATTTCCAACATTATGTGCAGGTCTTCGCTGATCTGCATGGAGTTGAGGTGAAAGGGCAAGAACGCCCGATGCCTAATGCCACTGCTAACGGAATCACCATCATCAACTTCGGCATGGGTAGTCCGAACGCCGCCACGATTATGGATTTGCTCGGCGCTATCGAACCAGCAGCCACGCTTTTTTTAGGCAAATGCGGCGGTTTGAAAAAGAAGAACAACCTCGGCGACCTCGTCCTGCCGATTGCTGCTGTGCGAGGCGAAGGAACATCCAACGACTATTTTCCAGCGGAAGTGCCGGCCCTCCCTGCTTTTAGTTTACAGAAGGCCGTATCTACAACCATCCGCAACCACAACATGGATTATTGGACAGGCACGGTGTATTCCACCAACCGTCGTGTGTGGGAGCACGATGACGAATTCAAAGCCTACCTTGAGAAATTGCGTGTGATGTGTATCGATATGGAAACCGCAACCATCTTCATCACTGGCTTCGCCAATAAAATTCCAACCGGCGCATTGCTTCTTGTTAGCGACCAACCGATGATTCCTGCCGGCGTAAAGACCGCCGCCAGCGACACCAAGGTAACCGCTGAGTTTGCCTCCAAACACCTCCGCATCGGTATCGATGCGCTCAACGAGTTGAAGAACAACGGCCTAACGGTTAAACACCTGCGATTCTAATTCCTAAGCTGTGAGTTTCGAAGCCATCGTCAAAGACATCCGCGCCAAGCAGTTCAAGCCCTTGTATTTTTTACATGGCGAAGAGCCCTATTACATCGATCAAATTGCGGAGCGACTAGAGAACGGCGTGCTCGACGAACATGAGCGCGAGTTCAACCAGACTGTGCTGTATGGTCGCGACATAGACCTAGCAACCCTTGTAGGACATGCAAAGCGTTTTCCGATGATGGCTAGTCATCAGGTGATCATTGTGCGCGAGGCGCAAGATTTAAAGAGCTTGCTACCCAAGAAAGGCGACGACAAGGAAGACGAAACACCGGTTAAAGGCAAAGGCAAAAACGAAGCGAGTCCGAAAGATATTTTACAAGCCTATCTTGACAAGCCCCTTCCCTCCACCGTTCTCGTTTTTTGTTGCAAATACAAGAAATTAGCTAAAAACACCAAGCTATACAAAGCCATTGAGAAGAACGGGGTGATTTTTGAATCGGCCCCGCTGCGCGATGACAAGATTGCTGCTTGGGTAGACAGCTACATGGGTGCACGAAAGTACCGCATCGACCCACGAGCAGGTCGCTTGCTATCGGAATACCTCGGAAACGACCTTAGCAAGATTGTTAACGAGCTTGATAAGCTGATGCTGAACATCAAGTCGGATCAGGAGATTAACACGGCACACATCGAGAAGTATATTGGTATAAGCAAAGACTACAATGTGTTTGAGCTTCAGAAAGCCTTTGGAACCAAGAACATCGCGCAAACCTATCGCATCGTAAAGCACTTTGCAGCCAACAAGAAAGAGCATCCGCTCATCATGACGATTGCTTTTTTGTATGGCTTTTTTGCGAAGGTGGTGAAGTACCATAATCTACGCGATAAATCATCGGCAGCATCGGTACTGGGTGTCCCTCCTTTCGTTATTAACGAATACGATGCAGCAGCGCGCAACTACTCGCCAGCCAGACTAGCCCATATCATGGCCTTGCTAGCCGAATTCGACCTAAAATCAAAAGGAGTTAATGTTAGCAGCGTCGACGACGGAGAGCTTCTAAAAGAGCTTGCGGTGCGCATTTTCAACTAAAAACAAAAAGGAATGAACTACTTCTTAGCTAAATCCGAACCACAAACCTATTCTTGGGAGCGCTTTTTAAAAGAGAAAAAATGCAGTTGGGATGGGGTACGCAACTACTCGGCCCGCAATACCCTGCGCGCCATGCAAGAAGGCGATCTGATGCTTTTTTACCACAGTGGAGAAGACAAGTGTGTGAAAGGCATAGCCAAAGTTAAAAAGACGGCCTATCCCGACCCGACAGCACCCGGCGAAGATTGGAGTGCAGTAGATCTAGTGCCTGTTGCTACACTTAAAAACGCGGTGCCTTTATCAGCGATACGCGCCGACGAAAGACTCACGCAAATCATGCTGGTGCGCCAAGGCCGCCTGTCGGTGATGTCTTTGAAACCGGAGGAGTTTGATGCCATCGTGGAGCTCGGCAGCTAAACACTTCACCCTGTATTCATCCGAAAATCGTACATTTGCGCCCCATTAACTTAAAAATATGTTCCTTCGAAAATATCATATAAGCGTCGTCTTCACACTGGTTCTAACCTTGCTTAGCAGCGCGGCAGCCTTTGCCCAATACGGCACCATACGCGGCTTTGTATATGAGAAAGCCACAGGCGAGCCAGTCATCTTTACGAATGTGGTGCTGCGTGGCACTGTAATCGGAGCAACCACTGATGTCAATGGCTATTACTACATTTCTAAAATCGTTCCAGGCACCTACACCTTGGAAGTTACCTACATCGGCTTCGACCCCATAAGTATTCCTGTTACTATCAATGCCAACGAAATCCTCAACAAAAAACTATACATCACTAAAAAGTCGAAGGATTTAGGTGCTGTTGAGATCTCTGCCGAAAAAGAAGAGATGAAGAAAGACGTGCGTATATCGGTTACGAAGATAACGCCGAAAGAGATTAAACAAATTCCGAGCGTTGGTGGTGATGCTGACTTGGCTCAATACCTGCAAGTGCTTCCTGGCGCTGTGTTCACTGGCGACCAAGGCGGACAGCTATACATCCGAGGCGGCGCACCGATCCAAAACAAAGTATTGATGGATGGTATGATTATCTACAACCCCTTCCACTCCATCGGCTTCTTCTCGGTGTTTGATACC
>CANFOZ010000039.1 GCA_947448795.1 Bacteroidota bacterium | reverse complement strand
ATAGGAGCAAAAAAAAACCCTGAAGCAAGCTTCAGGGTTTTTTTTTTCAGATAACGAATTATTGTACGCGCTGTACGTTGACTGCGTTCAAGCCTTTTTTACCTTGTGCAACTTCGAAGGTCACTTCGTCGCCTTCGCGAATTTCGTCCTTCAAACCAGTAGAATGTACAAATACATCCTGGTTAGTCTCGTTGTCGCAGATGAAGCCAAAACCTTTGGTTTCATTGAAAAATTTAACTTTTCCTTTTTTCATTAGATAGATTGTTTAAAAAAAATAATTTGATAATTACTTCAAAGGTAAGCATAATATAATTAGAAACAGGAATTGATATCGAATCCTACTAAAATAAATGCAAAAAGACCTTATTTGAGGCGAACACGAAGGGTCTCGCTACAGATGATACCCGCAGCCACAGCCACATTCAGCGACTCCGCATGACTTTCTGGAAACTTTGGAATTAAAATCTTTTGCGAAACCAGCGGGAGCAATTCTTTTGAAATACCCTTGCTTTCATTACCCAGTAAAATCAAACCAGCTTTTGGAAGACTTGTTTTATACAAGCTATCGCCATCTAAAACAGCCCCAATAATTGGAAGCTTGGTTTTAATTTTATTCAAAAATTCAGGCAAATCAACATAATATACTTGAACGCGAAACAAAGACCCCATTGTAGATTGCACAACCTTTGGGTTGTAAACCTCGACGGAACTTGAGGAGCATATAATATGCTGAATGCCAAACCAATCGGCAATCCGAATCAAGGTGCCTAAATTTCCAGGAACTTTAACTTCATCAAGCACCAAAGAGAAGCGCCCCATTAAATTCGCTTCATCCAAAACCTGCACTGGAATCTTGGCTACCGCCAAGGCCTGATTCGGCGTGGTTAATGCCGAAATCGTTTTAAGTTCGTCGAATGTTACCTCAATGCGCTTAAGAGCGGTGTTGCGTTTTTGCAGCTTTGTAAGTCCCGCTGCGTTTTTGTCAAACCACTCTTTCGTTGCAAAAATGGACTCCACATTATAGCTAGACTCTAGCAATTCCTCCACTACCTTCTCGCCCTCGGCAATGAAGTAGCCGCTCTCTAAGCGAAATTTCTTGTGATGAAGCGACTGAATAAATTTGGCTTGATTCTTTGATAGCATCGTTTAAAAAATTGAAATTCGAATTGAAATAGGTGTTATCGTAGAAGATTGGAACAAAAATCTAACTTTGCCTTCTTGATGCAGCGCACTCTCTCTACCTCCACTATAATCGGCTTTCTGCTATTTCTCTGTGCCTGCAGTGGCACAAAGAACTTACCGGAGAATGCGTATCTACTGAAAACCAACGAGATTGTCATTAAAGACAACTCCTTGATTAATCGAGTTGCCGTTGCCAAGATAAAGCCGGTAAAACAGTTAAATGAAAAGATAAACACCGAGATTTTTGCCAAGTTAACCGACGAGCTTATACCTTTAGTTAAACAAAAACCGAATCGACTTTTGGTCGGCTTCATCCCGTTCCACCTTGCTGTATATGACCTCGCCAACAAAGGTAGAGAAACAAAGTGGAAGAACTGGATAAAAAACACCATCGGCGAGGAACCGGTTATATACGACTCCATACTTACCCGCAAAACCAAAGAACAGATTGTTCTTTATTTAAATAATAAAGGGTACTACAAGGCCTCCGTGACAGATTCTGTAAAATTAAGCAATAATAGAACCGCTACCGTAAAGTACATCGTGACCCCCGAAAAACCCTATACCATCAGAAACATTGCCTTTGAAATAAACGACCATGGATTGGAGCCAATGGTAATGAATATTGAAAAGGCATCGCTCCTTAAGCAAGGCGAAAATTACGATGCAGAGATGCTCCGTCGCGAACGCGAACGACTGGCAGAGGCTATTAAAAACGAAGGTTACTATTCTTTTAGTAAAGAATATATCTACTTCGAAGTAGATAGTGCACTCGGTAGCGACCAAGTGGATATTCTCATGGGCTTGAACCGCATCAACGAACATGCACAAGACACTTTAATCAAGCCTGAAGCGCACGAACCTTTTTACATAGGTAAGGTATCGGTTCTTAGCGATTACAATCCAAAAATACTGCAAGACACAAGCGCTAAAAAAACAGAAAGTTATAAGGGTCTCGATGTCGTATTTGGAGGGAAATTGATGACCAAGCCATCGACTCTGTATCGCAACATCTTTGTGCGAACAGGGACATTGTTTGAAAGCAGAAATATCGACCTTACCTATAAACGCATTAGCGAACTTAGTATTTATAAGTTCACCAACATTCGATTCAAGGATGCAGGTCGCGACTCCTTAGGGCATCGCATCCTTGACGGATCGATCTTGCTAACACCATCCTACCGATCGAGCTTCAGCCAATCAATCGAGGGCTACAGCACAGGCGCAGGCAATCCTGGCTTTGGCTACAACATCAGTTACAGAAACAAAAACACCTTTAGAGGAGCCGAGATTTTTGAAATCAAATTAAACGGTGGCTTTGAGGAAATGAAATCACAGGCCTCAGATTCAACCAATGCGATTACTGATAAACTTCAAGTTGTAAACACCATTCGAATTAGCCCAGAGGTTTCGCTCCTGTTTCCGCGTTTTTTAGTGCCTTGGAAAACAGCTAGCGGCAGAGACACACGGCCTCGAACAACCCTCTCCTCCTCCTACAACTTCCAACAAACGCCCGACTTCGTAAGAACGGTTGCTAATATTTCCTATGGATACTCCTGGAACAAAACAAACACCAAACGTTGGATTGTAAATCCAGCAGAGGTCAATTTGGTTGACATTCGCAACATGTCGCAAGATAAAATAAACAGCCTGAGTAAGCAGTCGCTTGCTGTGCGAAACACCTACAACCCCCACTTTATTCCAAGCGGAAGATACAGTTATATCATCAACACCCAAAACCCACAAGCAAAGCACAATTTTAGCTATTTCCGATTAACCCTAGAAGCCGCTGGAAATGCTCTTTTTGGTGCCACTAAACTTATTAACGCCATCAATAAAACCCCCGATCGCACCTACGCATTCCCTGACAAGAATACCGACTTCTCCCAATATCTGCGTCCGGATATGGACTTCCGGAAGTATTGGATACTGAATCAAAACAACACCCTGGTTTACCACTTGGGCTCTGGAATTGGCTTTCCATACGGCAATTCCAAAGTTATGCCCTTCGAAAAATCCTTTATTGCTGGTGGTGCCAACGACATGCGCGGTTGGCGGATTGGTGAATTGGGGCCAGGGTCCTTTTCAAAAGACAGCATCACCTACGACCGTATCGGCGACTTTAAGTTGATAACCAACCTGGAATACCGATTTAACTTGATAAAATACTTTCAAAGTGCTGTTTTTATTGATGCTGGTAACATCTGGACCAAAGATTACAACGCAACACAGCCTGGATCGCAGCTCACAAAAGAAAAAATACTCAAGGACTTTGCAATTGATGCCGGCCCAGGCCTGCGCCTTGATCTTTCCTTCTTCGTCATTCGTTTAGACTATGGCATTCAAATAAAGAACCCGGGCAACCTCTCAAACGAGCAATGGCTTACCCTTATTCATAGCCATGTGGCCGAGCAAGTGCAGCGTCATGGGCGATTCCAATTTGGTGTTGGATATGCCTTTTAACACCCTCGCCTAAGCAGCCGGCAGAATTTCTTTTTTTTGCTTAGCTTTGCGCCCTTAATTATAAACCATGGCCCTCGACAAAATCACAGCCCTGTTAGGCAAAAACGCAGACAATCTGCTTTCTCACACTTGCAAAACCGTGAACAAAGAAACCCTGCACATGCCAGGTCCCGACTTCACGGATCGCATTTTCGCAGCCTCTAATCGCAGCCCACAAGTTCTCCGCAACATACACCAGCTATACAACCACGGTCGCCTTGCCGGAACAGGATATGTTTCTATTCTTCCTGTAGACCAAGGAATAGAACATTCAGCGGGCGCATCCTTCGCCCCTAATCCAATCTATTTTGATCCCGAAAACATCGTTAAGCTTGCTATCGAAGGCGGCTGTAATGCGGTGGCTACAACCTATGGCGGACTTGCTGTGGTGTCTAGGAAATATGCCCACAAAATCCCTTTCATTGTTAAAATTAACCACAACGAATTCTTAACCTATCCAAACAAGTTTGACCAAATCATGTTTGGCACCGTTGAAGATGCGTGGAACCTTGGAGCAACAGCGGTTGGTGCAACAATCTATTTTGGCTCACCGGAGTCGGCCCGACAGATTGTAGAAGTTGCAGCGGCCTTTGAAAGAGCCCACCAACTCGGTATGGCCACCATTCTTTGGTGCTACCTGCGCAACCCAGGCTTTAAAAAAGACGGAAAGGATTATCACACCGCAACCGACCTTACGGCGCAAGCAAATCACCTCGGCGTTACGATTCAGGCAGACATCATCAAACAAAAACTACCTACAACCAACGGTGGTTATACCGCTTTAAATTACGGGAAAACACATGCTAAGGTTTACAGTGAACTTAGTAGTGACCACCCTATCGACCTGTGTCGCTACCAAGTATTAAACTGCTACGCTGGCCGTATCGGTTTAATCAATTCCGGGGGCGAATCAAAAGGAGCTACCGATTTAGCCGAAGCGGTTGAAACAGCTGTAATTAACAAACGCGCTGGCGGTCACGGCCTTATTTCTGGCAGAAAATCCTTCCAGAAACCAATGCAAGAAGGAATTCAACTGCTCAACACCATCCAGGATGTGTATCTGGAAAAGCAAATTACCATCGCATAAAATGCAAATTATAAAGAAAGAAGGTGTATACACATCTACTTTTCTTTTTGACGCTTCTTGCTATCTTTGCATTAGGATTTAAAACAAAATTGGAGCTATCAAATCATGAGCTGGTTTAAACGTATTTCAGAAGGCATCACCACCTCCACCAAGGAGAAGAAAGAAACGCCAGAAGGACTTTGGTATAAATGTCCATCGTGCAAATCCATCGTGCCGAGCAACGATCACGCCAATCAGCTCTATGTTTGCAGCACATGCAGCTTTCACGAGCGCATTGGCTCGAAGGAATATTTTGAACTTTTGTTTGATGACAATGCTTTCGATGAGTTAAACAAGGACATGCATTCTGCGGATCCCCTGAACTTCACCGACACTAAAAAATATGCAGACCGACTGAAAGACTCTATGGCTAAGTCTGGCCTAACCGATGCGATTCGCACAGCACATGGTAATTTGGACGGTCAAGGGGTAGTGATAGCATGTATGGATTTTCGTTTCATCGGCGGCTCTATGGGCTCGGTGATGGGCGAAAAAATAGCCAGAGCCATTGACCATGCCATTAAAGAAAAGACGCCGTTCCTCCTTATATCGAAAAGCGGAGGGGCACGCATGATGGAAGCTGCATATTCGTTAATGCAGATGGCGAAAACATCGGCCAAACTTACCCGGCTTTCAGAAGCAGGACTTCCTTACATCTCTCTCTTGACAGACCCAACAACTGGAGGTGTCACCGCATCTTTTGCTATGCTTGGCGATATGAATATTGCCGAACCGGTTGCATTGATTGGCTTCGCTGGTCCGCGCGTGGTGAAAGAAACCATTGGAAAGGAGCTACCAAAAGGATTTCAAACTTCTGAGTTTGTGCTCGAACACGGGTTTCTAGACAAAATCATCGATCGCCGAGAAATGAAAGCCAAGCTCTCGCAGATCTTTCGATTGCTGAAGAAGTAAGTTTATCTAAATCTCTATTTATTATGTATTATGTCCTTCATCGGGCATTCATCTCGTATAGGTATATTTAGTGTAAAACAATTATAAAAAAAGCCATGAAAATACTACTTCTAGGTTTACTCCTTTTAAATATAAATGCCTTTGCGCAAATAGCTGCGGGGGTAGATAAAGACAATGGTCTGCCGGATGCACAATTTGGATCTGCATTAATGAGTTTCAAAAACATGAAGCTCAAAAGCGAGGATCGCGGCTTCAAAGTATATACGCGCAGCAGCGACAAACTCGTGCTTGAAAAATGCAAAGCCACCGAGATCGTTTATCGTTTTTACAACGATACGCTGTTCGCCATTGGCATTACCGTTAAAGACATGTCGAATGCCAAGCAATTGCGTGATTATGGCAAGAAGCATTATGGACCAGGCGAAGATGGCACAAAACTCAACTCCTGCGCTTGGACAGGTAAAAAGACCCAAGCGGTGTATATGGAGTCGCCGAAAAAGACCGACGCAACACTTTCTATTGGCTCCAAAGAATTTGGTCCTAAACGTTCAAAATAAGACAGCATAAAAAGCTCGTTTGGTAAAAAAAGAAAAGCCACAAGTTATCCTTGTGGCTTTTTTGATTTGATTATTTATCAACTTAGTTTTTTACATAGCGAACAGGAAACCCGTAATGTTTGTTGGATGAATTAACAGCATATAAACCAAAACTATAAAGTTTGGTTTTTCCTGATTCCGTAATATTAGCTGCATACTCATTGGAGGTCCACCAAGCACCTATAAAAGTCAATCCAGAGAAGGTGTCATCGTCGTTAAGATAGCCACCAGGCAAGGCATTGAATTGAACCTCGTTTTTTCCATTGGCATCATACATCCACCCACTCGTGCTTTTCATTTTAATAACCGCACTTCCTGCCCCACCAAGATACTCTTTCAAGATATTCCAATCGGAGTTATCTGCAACATGAAAACCAACTGGAGCAAGCCCTCTGGCGCTTAATACTGCATGAATGTTGTATAATTTGCCATATTTTTTCCCAAGCTTCGCATCAAAATTGTAGTAACACCAAGCGGGGGTTCCTGATTCGGCATACATCTTCCATTCGGAAATATCTTTTGCTTGCGTTATTGGCGTACCATCACTGAAATATTCCAAATCAAAATTTGCGACCGACCACGTTTGCTTGCCAATTACAACTGTTGCATCCTGAGCAAAGGAAGCCATTGAGCAAAGAAACAAAGAGAACGAAAAAAACAGCGCGCGAAAGGAAATGGTGTTTTTCATGGCGAAGAGATAGAAAGAGTGTTTTAAATCAAAGAAAAGCGAATGTATAAAAATTAACCGCTAAATACAAAGCAACTTATTAAGTGGAGCTTTTTATACTGCGGATGACATTTTGCAAAACAGAGGTGCTTTTATTTGCATTTTAAACACTTATAAAAAAAACCAACACTTGCTTAACAAGTAATTGTCTGTGCTTTAACAATCTGGTAATTATTTCATAACTAGTCTTTAATAAGTCGGAAAAGCCCAAGGGATAGCTTTGCGTCAAAAAAAAAATGCGCCGAATCTACTCCCTTTCTATTCTATTATTGCTTCCATTTTTAACTTTTGCGGCTGGGTTAAACAACGGCACAATCGCTGGGAAAGTAATCGATTCCAAGACCGGTGAATCTGTACCGGGTGCAAGCGTCATATTAGACGGCACCCTACTGGGTAACAATACCGATTTAGATGGGTTTTACAAAATCGATGCCGTGCCCGAAGGCACCTATACCTTGATTTGCCGTTACCTATCGTACAACACAAAATCGATAAACGAAGTCAAAGTTATTGCAGGGCAGAATACGGTCATCAACATTGGCCTTGAGGCATCCAGCGCCGATTTGCAAGAGGTGGTGGTAGAAGCTACTGTAAAACGCGAGTCGCAAACGGCACTGCTTATGATGCAGAAAAACAATGCGAGTCTTTCCGATGGCATCTCTTCTGAAACGATACGCCGCACGCCCGACCGCAGTGCTGGTGATGCATTGAAGCGCGTGAGTGGGACGAGCATGCAAGACAATAAATACGTGATTGTTCGCGGACTTAGCGATCGGTACAATTTTGCAATGATTAATTCCTCACCGCTGCCGTCATCAGAGCCCGACCGAAAAACCTTTTCCTTCGATCTTTTTCCTTCGGCGATGATTGACAATATACAAATCATTAAAACCGCCAGCCCTGACTTACCGGGCGAATTTGCGGGCGGAGTGGTTCAGGTGAACACACGCGATATCCCTGAAGAAAACTTTTACCAATTCAGCGAAGGCACAGGTTATAATTCGATAAGCAGCCTGAAGCAATACTATGATTACAAGGGCGGCAAAACCGACTTTTTAGGAATAGATGATGGCACCCGTGCCTTGCCAAATGCATTCCCAGGTACCACTGACTTTAAAACATCTACAAAAGCGGAGAAAGCCGAATATGGCAAGATGCTCCCGAACGATTGGAGCACGCGCGAAGAAGCCGGCGCTCCGCTGAATAGAAACTATTTATTTGCGATGGGCCAAACAGGCAAGATCGGCATGTTCGAACTCGGAAGTATCGTTTCTATGACATACAACCGCAGTCAATCCACTACTGCCATAACCCGCAAAGATTTTGAAAAGGATACGGCACGACTTTATGAATACAAGGATGAACAATACAAAAAAAACGTACTCGCCGGCGCCCTGTGGAACGTAACATTGAAAGTTGGACAAAACAACAAGATCCGCTTTCAAAACTTGTTCAATATAAACGCGGAAGATCAAACCACCTTAAGAACAGGCGATTGGTATGAATCAAGCCAATACATCCGTAGCTCCATGTTGCAATTTCAATCGACTAAATTGCTTAACAACCAAATCAGTGGAGAACATCTTTTGCCTTGGAAACAGATCCGACTCAAATGGAATGTTGCTCGATGTGAATTGAATAAAACCATACCGGATCTACGCAGAACCTATTATGCAAAAAACATGGTGCCTAACGACGAGTCAGACACCCTTTTCACGGCCTATGTGCCTGCAGTGGCCTCGCTGAATTATGCAGGTAAATTCTTCTCCGACCTGAACGAAGTTACGCGTAGTGGTGGATTTGATTTAGCCATTCCTCTAAAAACCGCGAAACAGAAGCACACCATCAAAGTTGGTGGCCTATTGCAACAACGCGAACGCAGCTTTAATGCGCGTGTGATGGGGGTCGTTATCAACGATTTTTCAAAATTTTACATGAGTGGAAATCAAGCGCTTTTATTGCTTCCAGAATCCCAGATTTTCGACTCTTCGCATTATAGCATGAGTGGATTTCGCTTGGATGAAATCACCAATGGCGCTGACCATTACGAAGCGCAGTCTAACTTGAAAGCCGGCTATATCATGAGCGATAGCTACTTCACTGCAAAATTACGCTCTGTATTCGGTCTGCGTTTGGAAAGCTACAACAACAAATTGCAGTCGATGGGCTACAGTCTCGACAGTATCAACACAGACACCACTTTTACTGATCTTCTGCCGTCCGTTAATCTAACATACTCCATCACCGACAAAATCAACTTAAGAGCAGCAGCTTCTCGCACCGTTTCAAGACCCGAATTCAGAGAACTTGCTCCCTTCGTATACTTCGATTTCAACCTCTTTACAAACATCAACGGCAACCCGCATCTATCGCGAGGAACCATTAACAACTTCGATTTACGCGCAGAATATTATCCAGGAGCGGGTCAACTATTTGCCATCACTGGCTTCTACAAAGTGTTCAAGAATCCGATCGAGCAAGTTTTTGCCTTTAGTGGGGGTGGCTCACGCGCCCTTACTTTCCAAAACGTGCCGGGTGCTATCAACTACGGAATGGAATTAGAGCTTCGAAAAAACTTTGACTTCTTAAGTGGCATAACCAAAATGGAAGGATGGAAAAATCTTTACTTTATTTCCAACCTGTCTTTCATTCAATCCAAAGTTGATCTTTCTACTATTCTGACGGCTGACTCCACATCAAGACCTCTTCAAGGACAATCTCCATACCTCATCAATGCGGGCCTACAATACAATGGCGAAAAGGGATTTGGCATCTCTGTAGTTGCCAATCGGATCGGCCGACGCATTATCAATGTGGGAACAGCCGGCTATCCGGATATCTACGAAAACCCGCGCACACAGCTTGATGCTCAGATCAGCAAGAAATTCGGCAAGAATCTCGAAGCGAAAATTGGTGTGGGTGATTTACTGCATCAAAATGTAATCTTCTATCAAGATTTAGATAAAGATAAAAAATTTGATGCCAGCAAAGACAACAGCATGGCCAATTGGAAAACGGGCTATACAGTAAGTGGTGGTTTGACTTTTAAATTTTAAACAAACAATGGCTTGCTTTTCTGTTAATCTATTCTTAATCATTGAATAATCTAAACACAAACAGGCATTAATAATTCCCTAACACTGAGACGTGACATTTGCGTCAAACTAAAAAAAACAAAAACAAAATGAAAAAACTAGTACTGAGCATGCTGCTCTCTCTGGCCATGATGGTTGCCTCGAAAGCGGCCACTGTAATCATCCAGACAGACATCACCACCAACACAACGTGGACGAACAACAACCTTTACGTCCTAAAAGGCTTCATTTATGTAACCGGCGGTTCAACCCTAACAATTCAGCCAGGTACTGTTATCATGGGCGACCAAGTTACCAAAGGTTCCTTGATCATCACCCGTGGTTGCAAAATCATGGCAGACGGAACATTAACACAACCGATTGTATTCACATCTCCATTTGGTCCTGGTAACCGTAGCTATGGTGACTGGGGCGGACTTATTGTTCTTGGAAATGCAAAAGTGAATGACCCATCTGGTCAAAAATTGATTGAAGGTGGTGTGGATGCCACTAAAGGTCTATATGGTGGAACAGATCCAGCAGACAACTCCGGTATCATTCGTTACGTGCGAATTGAATTCGCAGGTATCGCTTTTGCGTTAAACAATGAAATCAATGGTCTCACTTGCGGAGGTGTTGGTTCAGGTACTATCATTGATCACGTGCAGGTAAGCTACAGCGGTGATGATTCATACGAGTGGTTCGGTGGTTCTGTAAACTGCAAATACTTGGTTGCTCACCGCGGTTGGGATGATGATTTCGACACAGACAACAGCTTTAATGGACACCTGCAGTTCGGTGTTTCAGTACGTGACTCCCTCATCGCTGACCAATCCGGTTCTAACGGTTTTGAATCAGACAACGAAGGAACCGCTCCATATACCAACAGCCCGATCACACGCCCAATCTTCTCCAACTTCAGCGTATTCGGTCCGAAGCAGACTTCAACAGGCTTCGCTGCAAGCAACTTCAAACGTGCTTTGCATCTTCGCAGAAACACTAAAACATGTACTTACAACAGTGTATTCACAGGTTATCCAGTAGGTCTGAAAATCGAGACAGATGCCACGGGAACAAATGTTATTAATGGAGAGCTTGATTTCAAAAACAACATTATCGCAGGATGCACACAGCCTTTAGATTCTGCAGGTATTACCGTTGCTCTTAACATGACCAACTGGTTCAATGCAAACAGCAACAGCATTCTTGCTAACACAAGCGATGCGGGTGTACCAGGAGCTGGCAACTACACAAATCCTAACTTCCTTCCAACAACAGGTTCACCACTGCTTTCAGGAGCTGATTTCTCGGATGCAGACCTGAATGACGCGTCTATCACACCAGTATCTTACCGCGGTGCTTTCGGTACTACCGACTGGACTAAATGCTGGTGCGAATTCGATCCTCAAACAGCAGTTTACTCTGGTGCAGTGAACTATACCGTTCCAACACCGGTAATCACCTATTCTGGAAGCAACATCATTTGCGATGGCGAAACCATCACCCTTTCAGCACCAACTGCTGCTTCATACCTTTGGAGCAATGGCGAAACCACACAATCCATCACTGTGAATGCGAATGGTAGCTACTCAGTAACCGTAAGCAGCACACGCGGATGTACCGCTTCTTCAGCGCCTGTAACAGTAACCGTAAACCCATTACCTACTCCAGTTGCTGCTGCTAGCGGCGCAACTACGTTCTGCGCAGGCGGTAGTGTAACATTAACTGCAACCGGTGGTAACACTTACCTTTGGACACCAGGTGGAGAAACTACTGCATCAATCAATGCAAATACATCTGGTTCTTATTTTTGTACTGCTACAAACAGCAACGGCTGCTCCTTATCAACTACCCCTATCGTTGTAACCGTTAACTCATTACCTGCTTCTAGCATCAGTGCAGGTGGTTCAACCACTTTCTGCCAAGGCGGTAACGTGGATCTTACTTCTGTATCTGGAAGCTCTTACCTGTGGCTGCCAGGTGGCGAAACAACACAAACTATCAACGTAACTAGCTCAGGTGGTTATGCATGTGTGCTCACTAACGCAAGCGGATGTTCTTCAACATCTTCGATCATCATCGTAACCGCTAACGCATTGCCTACCGCAACCGTTACCGCAAACGGCCCTACTTCTTTCTGCACAGGTAACAACGTTATGCTTACTGCATCAACAGGTACCTCATACCTTTGGTTTCCAGGCGGACAGACTACCCAGTCTATCACCGTTACTGCATCTAACACCTACCACTGCACAGTTACGAATGGCAACGGTTGCAGCGCAATATCATCAAACACTATCGTATCTGCAGGTACAAGCCCATCTCCAACGATCCAAACATCTGGATCTACCGCAATCTGCCAAGGCAACAACGTTACTTTGACCGCTTCTAGCGCAGACTCTTACCTCTGGTCACCAGGTGGTCAAACCACACAAAGCATCACTGTTTCAACAGGAGGTAGCTATTCCGTTACAACAACCAACGCCGATGCTTGCAATGGTACAGGCACATCAGCAGCAACTGTTGTAACTGTTAACGCACTTCCAACAGCAACCATTACGCCAAACGGCGCTACTACTTTCTGCGAAGGCGGCAGCGTGGTTCTTGCATCCTCAACTGGAAGCAGCTACCTCTGGACACCAGGCGGTGCTACTACAGCTTCTATATCTGTAAATGCTTCTGCCAGCTATACATGCACAGTAACTAACAACAACGGATGCTCTGCTACTTCATCAGCAAGCGCAGTTACAGTGAACCCTTTGCCAACGGCTACAATCAATGCAAACGGTCCTACCACCTTCTGCCAGGGTAATAACGTTATCCTCACCTCAACTACAGGAAGTTCGTATCACTGGACTCCAGGCAACCAAACTACCGCGGCTATTACCGTAAACAACAATGGCGTATTCTCTTGTACAGTAACAAACAGCAACGGTTGCTCTGCAACTTCTTCTCAAGTTGCGGTTAACGTGAACGCACTCCCAACGGCTGCTTTCTCAACCATTGGAAACCTGCCTGACCTTACGTTCATCAACAACTCAACGGGTTCAAGCACTTACAGCTGGAACTTCGGTGATGGCAGCGCAGCATCTACCGCTACTAGCCCAACGCACACATACCCTACAAACGGCCAGTACAATGTAGTTCTAACTGCAACTTCTGCTGAAGGTTGCTCCGACACTTCCATGATGACGGTGAACATCAACACCGGCATCGGTTCAGTGAAAGCGCCAGAAGCAATGGTATCTATGAAGGCTTATCCAAACCCGCTCAACAACGCGGCTACACTTCAAATCAGCGCAAACCGCAACATGGAAGCTCAGGTTTACCTGATCGACATGACTGGCAAAGTGGTGATGAACGTGTGGAACGGCAACCTCGCCATCGGAACAAACAACATCACCTTGGATGCTAGCAACCTCGGCGGTGGAATTTACTTCGCACGCATGGTGTCTTCAGAAATGAACAAAACAACCAAGTTGGTTATCATCAAGTAAATAAGAATTCTTTAGTAAGACAGAGACCGGCGATCAAAAGTCGGTCTCTGTCTAATTAAAGAACAAAAACGTCAATTATAGGTTATTTTGGTGTTAAAATGATGTTAGGTTAATGCGATATTAATATTAACTTAACATTAGAAGTCGAATTTCGCACCAAAATTAAACCAAATGAAAACAAAAAAACTACTCGGCCTAGCATGCCTCATGCTAATTAGCCTTCTTAGCAAAGCGCAAGAAGCGAACACCAATCCACTCGACACATTAACGACATCGGTTATTCGATTGCAATCCGACTTCGACGTGTTACGCAGAGTGAAAATTTCAGGATACTTGCAACCTCAATTTCAGTACATCGACTCACCAGGCGCAGGCAGCTATGCAGGTGGCAACTTCAATGCAAACGTGGACAAACGTTTCGCAATGCGTCGTGGTCGTGTTAAAGTAGCTTATGAAACAGAACTCAGCAGCTACGTTTTTCAAATGGATATGAGTGAGAAAGGCATGACTATAAAAGATTGTTATGCTCGTATTACCGAACCATGGCTTAAAACAGTGAGCTTAACCGCAGGTATGATGAACCGCCCTTTCGGCTATGAAATTGGTTACTCATCAAGTCTTCGGGAATCACCTGAACGTGGTCGCATGTCACAAATCATTTTCCCAGGCGAGCGCGACCTCGGTGCGATGATAACGATTCAAACACCAAAAGGAACAAATTGGAACTTTTTAAAACTCGATGCCGGTATGTATAATGGAACAGGCGGTCCATCAGCCGGTATAAATGCGAGTGATTTCGACATTCAAAAAGATTTTATCACACACTTGTCGGCAAATAAATCAACAAAGAACGAGAAGATCAGTTACGGCATCGGACTTTCTTATTACGATGGTGGTTTTAGACAAGGATCAAAAAACCTCTATCGCATGAATGGCGATACTTCTTTCACCGCGCTATCGGATACAGCTAACTACGGCAAAATAGCACACCGCCAATATTACGGTGCTGATGCACAATTGAATATACAGACCCCTATCGGGATTACAACCCTGCGCGGAGAATACATCTTCGGCAGACAACCTGGAACTTCCTCAACCTCAGCTAGTCCTGTTGCTCAACCTACAGCAGACTGCTATGTTCGTGACTTTAATGGAGCTTATTTCTACTTCATTCAGAACATTGCGTCTAGCAAGCATCAGTTACTTGTGAAATACGACTGGTACGACCCGAACGTAAAAGTATCAGGCGATCAAATCGGCAAGTACAAAATTGGAGCTGCGGATCTAAAATACACGACACTTGGCATTGGCTGGGCATACCGCTGGGATACCAATGTTAAAATCACAGCTTATTACGATATGGTGACTAACGAAACCACCACGAATCTTAAAGGATACGACAAAGACTTAAAAGACAACGTGGTTACCCTTCGTGTTCAATATAAATTCTAATCACCATACACTAATAATAAACAATCAATCAAATGAAAAATCAATCAATAATCCGCACCATTTCCAAACTTTTTAGTTTGTTAGTTCTCGCAGTAGCAACCCTTCCTGCCATTGCGCAAGTTAATATCAAGATCAAAGGTAGCGACACCGTTCTTCCGCTTTCGCAGAAGGAATCAGAGGTGTTCATGAAAAAGAACCCAAGCGCTAAAATCACTGTTACAGGTGGTGGTAGTGGTGTTGGTATCGCCGCTTTTCTAGATGGCACAACCGATATCGCCATGTCTTCTCGCAAAATGAAAATGAGCGAAAAAATGAAGCTCAGCGATGGCGGCAAAGCATACAAAGAAGTTACTATATCGTATGATGCACTTTCTGTGATTGTTAATCCTAGCAACGGTGTATCCCAACTCACACGCGAACAACTCGAAGGCATCTTCACTGGCAAAATCACCAATTGGAAAGAAGTTGGCGGAAGCGATTTAAAGATTGTATGCTATTCACGTGAGTCAAGCTCAGGTACGTATGATTTCTTTAAAGAACATGTAATGAGCAATAAGAACTATGGAACATCAACATTGATGATGCCAGCCACAGGCGCTATCGTACAATCGGTAAGCCAAACAAAAGGTGCAATTGGCTACATCGGTTTTGCTTACATGGAGAAAACAGTTAAAGATCTTAAGATCTCTTACGACAAAGGCAAAACTTTTATTGAGCCAACTGTTGCAAACGCAAAAAACAAATCCTACCCTATCGTACGCCCACTTTATTATTACTACCTGACTAAAGACGAGAAAATGGTGAAGCCACTGGTTGACTTCATACTCTCGCCAGAAGGTCAGAAGATCGTAACCGAAGTGGGGTACATCTCTCTGAACTAAACCTAAATCATGCATATACACATCAATCGCGAAAAATTCCTCGTCATCAAAGATGAACAGGAATACAACTTACCAAAAAAAGAATTCGAAGTATTGTGTCTCCTCTGTACAATACCAGGAAAAGTATATTCCAGGTCGGCCATATTCCAAAGAATATGGGGAGAGACATCGCTATCGAAAGAGCGAACTGTTGATGTGCATATCGTGAATCTTAGAAAAAAGCTAGGCAACGAGCTAATCAGAACCATCAAGGGCGTGGGATACAAAATGACCACAGACAACATAGACGTAAAGGAGTAAAATGAAAAATAAACGACTGCTCATTTTGGATGACGAACCGGATATTCTGGAGTTTTTATCCTATCACTTTCGCAAGGAAGGCTATGAGGTTATGACCGCAGAAAACGCACTTGATTGCTTAAGAAAAGCCGATATTTTCGCACCCAACCTGATTATTGCAGACATCCGAATGTCAGGTATGAATGGCTTGGAAATGTGTAGAGAGTTAAAGACAAAAGACTCGCTTAAAGCGATACCTGTTATGTTTTTAACAGCCGACAGCGATGAATATTTGGCCCTTTCTGCATTTGAATCTGGCGGATCTGGCTATATGAACAAACCTATCAAACTCAACCTTTTATCCAACAAGGTTTCGGAATTAATTCACGATGAAATGGATGATTAAAAACAAATCTATAATTTTACAATCCAACAGAAATCAATTTTGAGAAAATTCCTAAGGAACCTTACGGAGAAAATTGTTGAAGGTATTCTCTTTCTAAGCAGCACCGTCACTACCCTGACGGTGTTGCTTATTATTGTTTTTCTGTTCCGCGAAGGCGCTGGTGTTTTCTCCCAGAGCCCTGTCGAGAAGGGATTTGTTATCGCCGTTAACAAAGACAATCCGATACAGACCTTGACCTCTGCACAGCTTAAGCTGATCTACGACCAAGAGGTTACCAATTGGTCAAAGCTAGGCGGCAAAAACGATTCAATCATCTTGTTTAGATTGGATGACATTGGAAATTACTACACCGAAGACGAGTTAGGCGAGAATTTCAAGAACATGCCTGAGAAATTATCCGAATTGATGGATAAGAACTCTGGAATGGTTGCTTTCTTCTCGGATAAATACCTCGCAAAGAATTTTCGTGGACGCGTGCTCAAGATGAGCAACACCACCTTAAAAGAATTTTTCACCGGTAAGGAGTGGTTTCCAACGGCACAACCATCCGCACAGATGGGTGTTCTTTCACTTATCTTAGGAACGCTTTGGGTAAGCTTAGGCGCCATTCTTATTGCCCTGCCTTTCGGATTAGCTACAGCCATCTATCTAGCCGAAATCGCTGACAGCCGAACGCGAAACATTCTAAAACCCTTGGTTGAGTTACTTGCAGGTATTCCTTCGGTGGTTTATGGCTTCTTCGGCCTGATTATCATCGTACCCGCCATCCAAAAAATATTTGACCTTCCCGTTGGTGAAACGGCCCTTGCAGGCAGTATCATTTTGGGCATCATGGCGCTACCAACCATCATAACCATTTCGGAGGATGCCCTGCGTACGACACCACGCGCAATGAAAGAAGCGAGCTTGGCACTCGGTGCCAATCGTTGGCAAACCATAAGCAAAGTCGTAATACCCTATGCAATGTCAGGCATCACAGCTGCTGCCATACTCGGTATTGGGCGCGCTGTAGGCGAAACTATGGCTGTACTCATGGTGACGGGTAATGCCGCTGTCATACCACATACTTTTCTCGAACCCGTGCGCACCATCCCGGCCACCATTGCAGCCGAATTGGGTGAAGCACCACAAGGCGACTTGCATTACAAAGCCCTCTTTGGCTTGGGTTGCATCTTGTTCTTGATTACTCTTGCGATCAACATTACCGTAGAATACATCTCAGGCAAACGCAACAAAACAAGCAATGATTAAGTTCGCAGATAATCGCGCATCCAAGCAGCGCAAAGAAAATCTGGCATTCCTGACCTTCCGGATAATGAGCTATTTTGTAGTTGTCATTCTTGCGGTTATCATCCTCTTTCTTTTATATAACGGAGCACGCGTGATTAGCTGGGATTTTATTACCGCGATGCCAGCGGAAGGAATGACTAAAGGGGGGATATTTCCAGCCATCGTTGGAACGCTATGCCTTGTAGCAGGCAGCATGGTTTTCGCTTTCCCTGTTGGTGTCTTATCCGCAATCTATATTAACGAATACGCCAAAGATGGTCTTTTCAAGCGCTTTGTTAAACTGATGACAAACAACTTGGCGGGTATCCCATCCATTGTGTTCGGGCTTTTTGGCATGTCGCTTTTTGTTAACACGCTTGGTTTTGGCGACTCCATTCTTTCGGGTTCCTTGACGCTTGGTTTACTCACCTTACCTGTTGTTATTCGAACCACGGAAGAAGCGCTTCGTTCAGTTGATAATTCGTTCCGTCAAGGAAGCCTTGCCTTGGGAGCTACCAAGTTGCAGACCATTCGCAAGGTCGTACTGCCCATATCGTTTCCAAACATTATAACAGGCCTCATCCTATCCATTGGCCGCGTTTCTGGTGAAACAGCTCCTATTCTGTTTACCGTAGCCGCATATTTTTTACCGAAGCTGCCACACAGTATCTTCGATCAAGTGATGGCGCTTCCTTATCACCTCTATGTAATATCCACTAGCGGCACCAACATCGAAGAATCTCGACCAATGGCTTATGGTACAGCATTGGTGCTAATCGCCTTCGTACTCATTATGAATATCATAGCCAATTTGCTTAGACGCTATTTCAGCAAGAAAGTTAAAATGAATTAGCAGACCATAAGCAGTCTTCTTCGACCAAAACAGCATCAAACAAAAACCATGAATTCCATTATATCCACCCGATTTCTGAACCTCTACTACAATGAGTTTCATGCATTGAAAGGCATTACCATGGACATCCAGCCCAACACAGTAGCGGCATTGATTGGCCCAAGCGGTTGTGGAAAATCCACCTTTCTTCGTTTATTCAATCGCATGAACGACCTTATCGATGGGGTAAAAATAACCGGCGATGTACTGGTAAATGGAAAAGATATTTACGCAGATGTACTCGATGTAGTTGAGCTGCGACGAACCGTTGGCATGGTGTTTCAAAAGCCCAACCCCTTTCCAAAATCGATATTTGAAAATGTAGCCTACGGCATGCGCGTAAATGGCATCACCGATAATCAATACATCGCAGAGAAGGTGGAAGAGTCGTTGCGCCAAGCAGCGCTTTGGGACGAGGTGAAAGACAAACTGAAAAAATCAGCCTTCGAAATTTCTGGCGGTCAACAGCAGCGTCTTTGCATAGCCCGGGCATTGGCCATCGAGCCAAAGATACTGCTGATGGACGAACCGGCTTCTGCACTGGATCCAATATCCTCCGCGAAGATCGAGGAGTTAATCTGGGAATTGAAGAAAGACTATACTATAATGATCGTTACCCACAACTTGCAGCAAGCAGGAAGGGTTAGTGATACCACGGCCTTTTTCTATTTGGGCGAACTGGTTGAATATGGCGATACAAAAGAAATCTTCACCCAACCAAAAGATAAAAAGACACAGAATTACATCACCGGACGATTCGGTTGATATTCAATACGAGTAATAGATTCATCAACCGTCCTGCAAAAAAGCATCCCATGTCACACTTAGAAATAGAATTAAAATCGCTGAAGGAAGAAATCATTTCCATGTGGAAATTGGTTAACACCCAATTTGAAAAAACCCACATAGCATTAACCAGTCTCGACAAAGACTTGGCGAGAGAAGTTATAGCGGTGGAGAAACGCGTCAATGGAGCTGAACTTAAGATTGACAAAGATTGCGAGAATATTTTTGCGCTATTCAGTCCGGTTGCTGTGGATCTTCGCTTTGTTTTAGCGGTTCTGAAGATAAACAACAACTTGGAACGCACCGGAGATATAGCCGAAGGCATAGCCAAATTCATCATCAGCGTAGATCAGTCGTTCGACCATAGTTTATTAGAAAAGACGCGTTTCATGCTGATGTACAAAGAGGTGTTAACGATGTTGAACGAGGTGCTTACCTCTTTCGAACAGGAAGACACACGCATGGCACGGAAAATTTTTGAGCGCGACGAGCTTTTAGATGAAATAAACATCCAAGCCAATGCCATCACGGCCGACTATATAAGGAGCAATCCAGAACGCATCGACCAAGCCCTTTACCTGCTCTCCATCATTCGTAAATTAGAGCGCGTTGGCGATCAGTGCAAGAACATGGCAGAGGAGTTAATTTTCTATGTGGAAGCCAAGGTGCTTAAACATGCCGCTGGAAAATCAGTAAATTGAGTTAAATTAAGGCTAAAAAAATAAAAAAAGGGGAATCTTTGGCATTTGTTGAATAAACTCTTACCTTTGCCCTCCTAAAAATTCTCAACAAGATGCATATCACTAGCGCAGAAAAAAAGACAATCTTTAAAAAGTACGGTAAATCTGAGACTAACACAGGCTCTCCTGAAAGTCAGATCGCACTTTTCACACAACGTATATCGTATTTGACCGACCATTTGAATGGTCAGAAAAAAGACTTCTCAACGCAGCAAGCCCTGATCAAATTGGTGGGTAAGCGCAGAAGTTTACTCAACTACCTGCACAAAAACGATATTGAACGTTACCGTAAAATTATCGGTGAGCTCAATATCAGAAAGTAAGCTTTCCCAAGATACGCTTAACGGGACGAGCGATTCTGCCAAAACCGGAATCCCTTGTCCCTTTTTTATATAGTACCAAATCTAATACATAAGTCAATCACAATGTCAAAACCAAATGCAATAACCAAGCGGATCGACCTAGACGGTGGCCGTTTCATCACGATTGAAACCGGTCAGTTAGCCAAACAGGCAGACGGCTCGGTGATCGTGCGCATGGGCGACGCTATGCTTTTAGCTACCGTTGTTTCTGCCCCAAACGCCAAAGATAATGTTGATTTCATGCCCCTTACTGTTGATTACCAAGAGAAATATGCAGCCATGGGCCGCTTTCCTGGTGGATTCTTTAAGCGTGAGGCACGCCTTTCTGAATACGAGATTCTGATCAGCCGTTTGGTGGATCGTGCGCTTCGTCCACTTTTTCCAGACGATTACCATGCTGATACGCAGGTGATGATCACGCTTATCTCAGGCGATAAGAATGTGTTACCAGACAGTCTTGCAGGTCTTGCTGCTTCAACAGCATTAACTATTTCAAACATTCCATTCAACGGTCCGATATCTGAGGTTCGTGTTGCACGTATCGATGGTAAACTAATTATCAACCCGTCACTCACCGATGTGGCCCGTGCTGATTTAGACTTGCTCGTTGCTGCTTCCATCAAAGACATTTTAATGGTTGAAGGCGAGATGAACGAAGTGAGCGAGAACGAAATGGTTGAAGCCATTCAGTTTGCACACGAAGCCATTAAAAAACAATGCGAAGCACAGCTCGAATTGCGTGCCCTTTGTGGAAATGTAGAGAAACGCAGCTACAGTCACGAAAACAACGACGAAGCGCTTCGTAAAAACATTTACGATGCTACGTACGCGAAAGTGTATGAAGTAGCTAAGTCTGGCAAATCAAAAACAGAGCGCAGTGCAGCTTTTGAAGCAGTTCGTAGCGAGTACTTTGCTACGATGAGCGACGAAGATCGCAAAGCCAAAGAATTTTTGGTAAAGAAATACTACCACGAAGTGGAGAAAAAGGCCATGCGTGCGATGATCCTCGACGATGCTATTCGTTTGGATGGTCGTAAACGCGACGAGGTGCGTCCAATTTGGAGCGAAGTTAACTTCCTTCCTTCTGCACACGGTTCAGCCGTTTTTACGCGCGGAGAGACACAATCGCTGACAACGGTTACCCTTGGATCCAAACAGGATACACAGATGATCGACGGCGTTATGTTCGAAGGTGAAAACAAATTCCTTCTTCACTACAACTTTCCAGGCTTCTCTACCGGAGAAGTTCGCCCAAACCGTGGAACAGGTCGTCGTGAGGTAGGTCATGGAAATCTCGCTATGCGTTCCTTGAAAAAGGTTCTGCCAAGCGACGATATCAACCCGTACACTATTCGTATTGTTTCCGATATCCTCGAATCAAACGGTTCATCGTCTATGGCAACGGTATGTGCCGGAACATTGGCTTTGATGGATGCAGGTATTAAAATCAACCGTCCAGTATCTGGAATCGCAATGGGACTGATTGCTGAAGGCGATCGTTTCGCTGTGCTTTCTGACATCCTCGGCGATGAAGATCACTTGGGTGACATGGATTTCAAAGTAACAGGTACAGAGAAAGGCATCACTGCTTGTCAGATGGATCTGAAAGTGGATGGTCTTCCATACGAAATCATGCTAAAGGCACTCAACCAAGCTAAAGACGGCCGTCTTCACATCCTCGGAGAGATGAAGAAAACGCTTAGCGCACCATCCGACGATTATAAAGCACATGCACCACGCATCGTGAAGATTCGTATCCCACGTGAGTTTATTGGCGCGGTAATCGGACCAGGCGGTAAAGTAATTCAAGAAATTCAGCGTACTACGAACACCACTATTTCTATCGAAGAAGTGGGTGATGAAGGGCACGTTGAAATTTGTTCACCAGATAAAGCGTCAATCGAAGCAGCTTTGTCTCGCGTAAAAGGCCTTACCGCTGTGGCTGAGGTTGGAACAGTATACGAAGGCACTGTAAAGAACATTCAAACCTTTGGAGCATTCGTTGAAATTCTCCCAGGCAAAGATGGTCTTCTTCATATCTCTGAAATAATGCACAAGCGCCTCGAGTCAATGGAAGGCGTGCTGAAAGAAGGTGATAAGATCAAAGTAAAACTCATCGAAGTCGATCCTAAGACTGGCAAGATGAAGCTTTCTGCGAAAGCGCTACTTCCAAAACCGGACAAGAGCCCTTCTAACGCATAATGCAACCTCTTTAAAAAGAACGGCTGTCTCCAAAAGGCAGCCGTTTTTTTATGTCTTTTTGACAAGAAAAAGATTTTATGCGTGAATAAAAGCATGTAATTTTACACTATGAAAAAACCAATCATCGCACCTTCCCTTCTATCGGCTGACTTTGGCAATTTGCAACGCGACATTGAAATGATTAACGACAGTCAAGCCGACTGGTTTCATGTGGATGTGATGGATGGGATATTCGTTCCAAACATATCTTTTGGCTTCCCGATCATGAAAACCATTAGCAAGCATGCCAAGAAGCCCTTGGATTTGCATTTGATGATTGCGAATCCAGAAAAGTATGCCAAACGCTTTGCCGAGGAAGGTGCAGATCAACTGACCTTTCACATCGAAAACACCTGCAACGCGAAAGAGCTGCTGGTTCACATTCGAGAGCTGAAGATGAAAGCAGGTATCGCAATCAATCCAGGCACACCCATCGAGAAGCTAAAGGGCTTGATGCACTTTTTGGACCTCGTTATCGTAATGTCGGTAGAGCCTGGCTTTGGAGGGCAAAAATTCATGCCACAAACATTTCATAAAATTAGCGAGCTAAAGCAACTCATGCATGCCGAAGGTGCGCATCCGCTTATTGAAGTAGATGGTGGTGTTGATTTAGAAAACGCAGGACAACTTTTTGCCAAAGGTGCAGATGCGCTTGTTGCTGGCAACACTATTTTTGCAGCATT
>CANFOZ010000038.1 GCA_947448795.1 Bacteroidota bacterium | reverse complement strand
GGGTAGAGTGGAAGGCCATGTGGCTTTGCGCGCGTGGTATGCGGATGCAATGCAGCGCCTGCCAAAGCTGCATTACGAGGTTGTGCGAACCACTGTTGAGAAGGAGGCTGTTTTTTTAGAATACATCCGGCACAACCCGGGTGATGAGCCAATGCAGGTGGGCGAGTTCTTTCAAGTGAAGGAGGGGCGCATTCATGCATCTCGCGTCTATCATTCCTAAGGGTTTTATGAATTAGAACGATTTTGTATAATACATTACACCTTTTGGGCACCATCTTTACACGGTGTTCTGTCGCTTTTTAACGCTTGTATTTCTTCTTCTTTCGGCCTTCGCTAAGGCACAGCATGCTGCTGACTATTCGCAAGTGGAGCTTGAGCTATTGCGACATCATCGACACGATATTGCTATGGAGCGAAAAGACCTCGATCCGCTTATCCATCGGCTTGATCTGCTTATCGAGAATGGTCGTTTTATCAATGAGAAGAACATCGCTGCTCTTTATGCCTTGCGCGCAAAAGCACGTCAGGAACAGTTTTTTATGGAATGGCAGCTGCGTAATCAATCCGATCTTTACATTTTAAAAAATGCGATGAAGGATTGGCAAACAGCGATTGATACAAGCGATCTGTACAATCCGCTGTTTCGGTATAAGCGCTTGCAGTTTGTGCGTAAGTTGTTTCATGCTGATTCCTTGTATAGCGCTGATTCTACGGTGCTTGTTCAACACGGTTGGAAGAACGGTTTTTATACTGGTGTGGTGCTTGGTGCATGCTATGTGCGTGACAATAGCAATTGGCTTGGTTTACGGATCTCTGCATGGGGAAAGGTGATGCCCAGTTTTACGCTTGTAAATCTCGACAGCAATGGAAATAACATACGTCTATTGCATCGTCCATCCATCAGCTATCAGTTCTTTTCTTTTCAGTTTTTGATGGATGTTGAACGCGATAAAATTCGCTATGGATTGTCAGCTGTTAGTTTTACAAAGCCCTTTTATTTTGATCCATGCTACATCGGTTTGCAGGAGACAAGCGTTCGTCCTGGTTTGCGCGAATTCCTTTGGTACTATCGACCCTCGTTTGGGTATAGCTGGTCCTGCTTGACGCTTGGCTATGGTTTTTTTATCCCATTGGATAAAGGAAATGTTCCCGCATTGAATCGTCACGAAGTCTTTCTCTTGGCTACTTGGCCGCTTTCGCGTCGGCCTCTATAAGTTGCATATCCACGCAGCAAGCAGTATATTTGTTAATCAAAATGAAGCTCTTTAAGTGCTATATCGGTCTGTTGCTGTTGCTCTTGTTCATGGGCTACATCGTTCCTCGTGAACTGGTGCATGACCTTGTTCATCATCAAGATACGCAGGATCATGTGTCGCCGATAGGTGGCGATGTTCGTATAGACAATTCGCACCAACACTGTGATGTGTTGAAATTGCAAGGCGTTCCATTCGCATTGTCCTTTTTAAGTCCAGACCTCAGTTCGAAAGCGGTACGCTTTTTTTACCAACTGCCTGCGGATCCTGTTTTTACTCCTTGTTTTTACCAAACGGCCGATTTGCGTGGGCCGCCGTGTTGCTTGGCTTGATTTTTTGCCGGAATTTTTCGGCTATTTTATCATTGTTAAGTAACTCGTTTTATGAAAAAAAACACGCGTTTTTATTTTTCTTTATTGCTATTTGTTGTATCGCATTTTTCTGCTTTTGCCATCAATGGCTTAAGCGGAAAAATTACTGAAAAGGGCAGCAACATGCCTTTGCCTGGCGTAACTGTTTATATCCCTGAATTGAAAACGGGCACCGTCACAAATATGGATGGCTCGTATTCGATGGAGCGTTTGCCTGGTGCTAAAATAAATGTTCAGTTTTCTATGGTGGGTTATAGAACCGTGCTTGTAAGCATAGATCTGTCTACTGCGCTGCGCTATGATTTGGTGCTAGAGCCAGCGGTGACCGAAATGCATGAGCTTGTGGTGACAGGCACTTTACAAGCTACCGAAAAAAATCGGACACCAACACCAATAGCGGTTGTTTCTTCTTTGGAGTTGCAGCAGTCCTCGGCTACAAATATCATCGACGCTATTGCGAAGCAGCCCGGTATTTCGCAGATCAGCACTGGAAGCGGGATCTCCAAACCGGTTATTCGAGGCTTGGGTTACAATCGCGTGGTGGTGGTTAACGATGGCATTCGCCAAGAGGGACAGCAGTGGGGCGATGAGCATGGTATCGAGCTCGATGAGTTTGGTGTGAGCAAGGTGGAGATACTCAAAGGGCCTGCTAGCTTGACCTACGGCTCGGATGCTATGGCTGGTGTGATTCACATGATTTCGGCACCGACTTTACCCAATGGTATGATCAAAGGAAATGTACTGGGCAATTACCAATCGAATAACGGCTTGTATGCATATTCAGCCAATCTGGCCGGCAACCTAAAGGGTTTTGTTTGGGATACGCGATATTCTTCAAAAGATGCGCATGCCTATCAGAATAAATTTGATGGGCTTGTGTATGGCTCTGGCTTCAGCGAACGCTCGGCTAGTGCTGTGTTAGGACTCAATAAAAAATGGGGCTACAGTCATCTTAACCTGAGCAGCTACCAACTGCAGCCTAACTTGGTGGAAGGTGCAAGGGATGTCGCTACCGGAAAATTTATCAAACCTGTTTTTAAAGGTTCACAAACTTCTGACAGTGTCGTTGGGCCCAACGAGCTTGCTTCTTATGAACGCACCACGCCGCATCAATTAGTGAATCATTACAAGGCAGTGCTCAATAGTAACATCCTTGTTTTGAATGGCAATCTGAAAAGCACCTTGGGCTATCAACTCAACGAGCGCAAGGAGTTTGGTGATGCGCAGCATCCGGATGATTTCGGTTTATACTTCAAACTGCGCAGTATGCATTACGACCTGCGTTACCTGTTGCCTGAAAGAAAGCACTGGAATACTTGTATCGGAGCGTCTGGCATGCACCAGCAGTCCGAAAACGCAGGGATTCAATACCTTATCCCTGCTTACATGCTAAACGAGGGCGGTGTGTTTTTTACAACTGCACGTAATTTTGGAAAATGGGATGTAAGCGGTGGACTGCGTTTTGATGCGCGTAAATTTAGCTCGGAGGCCTTGTTCTTAGATTCAACAGGTGTTGTAACGACTAGCGCTACGCCTTCTAATTTCGAGCGATTTACAGCATTCAGTCGATCTTTCTCGAACATTACCGGAAGCATCGGCGCTACGTATCAGTTCTCAGAGTCGTATTATGCCAAGCTAAACTTCGCGCGTGGCTTTCGTACACCCAACATGGCGGAGATGGGTTCGAACGGGGAGCACGAAGGCACAGGGCGTTATGAAATAGGCAATCCAAACTTGAGGCCCGAGGTAAGCAGGCAGCTGGATCTTGGCTTCGGCTCCAATGCAGAGCACGTCACGATCGAAGTGGATGGTTTTATGAACGCAATGGGAAGCTATATTTATACCGAGAAATTAATTGGCGCGAATGGCTCTGATTCCATTATGGATGCAACTACTCCTATTCCGACCTTTGCCTTTAAACAAAACGACGCGCTCTTGTATGGTGGCGAATTAGCGGTCGATCTGCATCCACATCCATTCGATTGGCTGCACTTCGAGAACAGCTTCTCCTATGTCCGGGCGCAGCGCTCCCAAGCTAGCGACTCCACACGCGAACTGCCATTTACGCCGCCTGCGCGTTTACGCTCGGAGCTTCGTGCCGATCAACAAAAGGAGTGGAGTGGATTTAAAAATTCATATTTTAAAGTGGGGATGGACTATTGCTTTAGCCAAAACAACATTTACTCGGCTTATAAAACGGAGACAGCAACGCCTGCCTATATGTTGCTGAATATTGGATTGGGAAGCGATGTGCAGCATAAAGGTCAAACGCTATTATCCTGTTTCTTAAGTTTGGATAATGTGTTAAACACAAGCTACCAGTCGCATCTCAGTCGCCTTAAATACATGCCTGAAAACAGGGCTACTGGCCGAACGGGTGTTTACAACATGGGGCGCAACATCAGTTTCAAAGTGCTGATTCCCTTGGTGTTTAAAAAAGCTAATTAACGAACTTCGAAAATAAAGTTGTTGCAATAGGGTTTGCTACCTGGTTCTTGATGTTCTTCAAAGCGAAAATCAGACAGGGGCATTTGCTTATCGTCGCGAATGAAGCGCCCGCTGTAGCCCATTTTAATAAGATAATCGAAGGTAGCAAGAACTTGCTCTTTGCCCACATGACGAGCCTCGCATTCCACAAGGATGCGGGGCTTGTGTTTTTCAAGGATGGCTCGCCCGCCTTCAAAAACTTTGAGTTCGTTGCCTTCCACATCAAGTTTGATGAGGTTCGGAACGATGTTTTTTTCTTGGCAAAATGCATCCAGAGTTTGTGTGCGTACTTCTTCCGATAGCTCGCTGTCTTTGATCACTGAACGAAGCAAGCTAGCGCCCGGTGAGGTGGCTTTGCTTTTTTTGTTGGAGGGGATGTAGAGCGTGAATGTTCCCGGTTGGTCGGAAAGAGCAAGGTGGTGCAGGTGTACTTGCGACCAAGCCATTTCCTGCTTGATGCCGCCTAAGTAGTTAAACAAGCGGCTTTGTGGCTCAAACGCAAAGACCTGGCCTTTTTTGCCTACTTGCTTTTGCATGTAGTACAGATAACCTCCTTTGTGCGCGCCGATATCCAACACCGTTTCTCCCGAACGAATCGAGGATAACAAATAGGCAATGCCGCCCTTGTCGTTCTTATAGCGGTATTTCCAAGCTCTAAAGAGCAGTTGTAGTCGTTCTCCTATGTTCATATTTCAAAGGTACAGATTCGAAATGTCTTGTTCTTCAATTGTTAAATAATGAAAGTTCCATGTAAAAACTTGTAACGCATTTGGCTTTAGCGGAAAGCATCTTTGTGTTCCTATCAAACCAAAAACGATGCATGTATTGAATTATATTAAAGGCTTGTACTTTTTGCAATTAGGCAGGCTTGAACAACGGTTGGGTTTTTATTTCGACAATTTCGATATGCTCTCTAAAGGCCGCGACCAGCAAGAATTAGGACATTATCTTATGGATAAACGCGAAATGGATAAGAGAAACGAAGACCTAATAGATTGATGCATGTTCAGTAATACCTTGTTTGACACCTTTCTCGATTTTATTTGCGCACCGGTGCGTTTGCTGCTTGGATTGCTTTTTTTAATGACTTGTTTGTTGAATAAAAAACGCTAGCTATTTTTTATGGAAGATAAAGAAGAAAGCATCACCAGTTTAGGCCTTTTATCAGGCATGACCATTGCTGCAGGTTATGCCATGTATTTTCTAGCCATGGAGTCGGCCGGACTTATCGCAAAAGTTCAATTGCGCGCCTTGAATTTTGTTATACTGCTAATTGGCTTGTTAATTACCTATAGGGCATACCGCATCCGTCTAGGAGGTCGCATGGACTACCTGCGTGGCTTTGGAATGGGCATCTTCACGACGGTTGTTAGCACCCTGTGTTTTGCTCTTTTTCTATATATCTACCTCAGCTATGTACGACCAGGTCTTCTTCAAGATCTTGGACAAAAATCGCCCTTCTTCGGCCAACCGCTTAATCCAATTATTGCTGCATTCGTTGTCATGATCGAGGGAACATGTTCGGGAGTTATTATATCCTTTGTGTTGATGCAATATTTTCGAGGAACAAATAATGAGAAGGTAAAATAAAGCCATGCACGAACACCCTTTTTGTAAATCGCAAAAGGCAACACATTTATTTTCGGCTGCGAACAGCAGTATTCAGTTTTGCCTGCCCTTTCTTTTAGGCAAGTGTGTTTACGGTTCATTCAGTCGCTTTCGGGTTGCGGTTGAATGGCTCGAAAAAACAAGAAAGCCGGAGTCTATCAAGCTTTGGTTAGATGGATCTTCTCTTTCGTCTAACTATCAAGAGAAGCAGGCTATTTCAGCCTTGTCTTGGAAAGAAGAACTTCAGCGTCCAATTTCTATATCCCTTATGGATGTGCAGACACAAAATAAAACGATGCAGCTTACCGAGCATTATGGTCGTTTTGCTAGCGATGAAAACAGGCTACGATTAGCATTGCAGGTGTCTGTTGAGCGCACTAATTGGAATCGTATTCGTGGCTTAGATATAGCGGTTTCAGGCATTTTCGACCCAGGTCCAGTGGTGCTTGATATGCTCTTTGCATGGAATAGAAATACGGCAATTCAGACGTATAAACTCAATTACAATGCTATGGAAAAGGCTAATGCAGCCAATTTTAACATGCCACAAATTTTACAAACCAAGGATCTAATTGTGTAACATGATTCGAAGCACCGTAGCGATCTTTGTATCATTAATTAAATATAGCGCACAAGATTAATAAAGGAAGATATTTAAGATTCTGTTTGGGTTTGGTTTAAGCCGTCCTTCGTGGTTGTGGGGCGGCTTTTTTTATGGATATAACGCAACACAAAAGCGCTTCAATATAAGTATTTGAATACCATCGGTGATACCTTTGAGGCATCGATTTAAGCTATAACCGGCGTGTCGGGTGCGATGTTCAGAGTTTTGCCGTTAGTGGTTTCGGCTTTCTCTGATGTCGGCTTGACAGCCGGTTTTTTTACACTACAAAACAAGAGCAATGTATAAAGCAACCTCTCTAGCAATCTTATGTGCGCTTATTCTTGCATTGCTAATTTTGGCTAAAAGTGTATTGCTACCAATTGCCATTTCGCTACTTATTACCTTTTTGCTTTTACCCGTATCCAATCGCTTAGAGAAATGGCACATAAACAAAGCCCTCGCGATAGTAACGAGCATCATTCTTGCCATTGCAGTCTTTGTTGTATTTATATATATCGTCTACCTGCAATTGCTCGACTTTGCTAGCGATATTCCGGCTAACTGGGCTAGATTATCCGAAAAAATAAATACGATTCATGAATTTATTGTGGAGCATTTTCGGATTTCCAAAAGTGATCAAGTAACTTGGATTGGAAGCAAAGCCAATAAATATGCCGACGCGTTAGGTTCCTTTCTGCTGAGCGTGTTCTCTGCTACCGGCGAATTACTGTCGACGATGATCCTTATTCCGATCTATGTTTTTTTTATAACCTTCTACAAAGACAAGATAAAAGCCTTCGTCCGTATGTTTTTTGCAGGACAAGAGCCGGAAGCTAAGATTGAATTAATCGCTAAGGTTATCAAGGTGTCGCAGCGTTATTTAAAAGGTATTCTGCTAGATGTTTTTATCCTTTCCATAATGAACTCCGCTGGTTTTCTTATGCTTGGGCTCGATCATGCCATCTTGTTTGGTATACTGGCGGCAGTGCTCAACATCATTCCTTATGTTGGCGTCTTGATTGGGAGTATTCTTCCAATTACCATGGCGCTTATCACGAAGGATCAATGGAGCTATGCTTTTGGGGCAGCTGCCGTTTGCACCGTAGTCCAGTTCTTCGATAACAATTTCATCACACCCTATGTTATAGGCAACAGCGTTAGCGTTAATTCGCTTGCCGCTATTGTGGCTTTAATTGTTTGTGCGATGGTGTGGGGCATTCCCGGTATGATCCTAGCGCTTCCTTTAACAGGCATGCTAAAGGTGGTATGTGATCATATACCCAAACTAAAGCCATACGGCTATTTGATAGGAGACGAAGCAACTCCACGCAGCTAATCGATACGCATAAACAAACCAAGGTATAAGCTCTCATGCGATTGGTATAAGATTTTTAGGGCGGTAGCAAAGCACCTTTGTAAAAGATGATCGGCCTGGCCATGATCAAAAACGTATCAATTATCTAAATTATATAACAATGGGAAACACAACAAAAATGCTTGGCGCTTTGGTAATCGGAACAGCTGTGGGTGCTGCAATGGGAGTTCTTTTTGCTCCTGATAAAGGAGCTCGGACGCGTAAAGCAATCCGCCGCAAAGGAGAAGATTTAGCAGACGACATGGAAGACCGCGTAACCGATATGCTCGACAAGGTTTCCGATTCTATGGAGTCGATGGAGAAGCAATATGGAGCAATGAAAAACAGAATGCAAGACCTCGTTAAAAAAGGCAGACACCAGATGGAAGAGATGTCAGCAAAGTTCTAAATGAGTCGTTTTAACTCCATGTCCGAATTAGAAGAACGTCTTGCGCATCTTAAACAGTATGATCTTTTTTTAAAAGTGGAATGGAGCAAACAATGGACACGTTGGAGGCATTCCTATAATCCATTAACGTACGCTTCAAAATTGATGCACGAAGGTTTTTTTTCGGCAGACTCACGTCGATTAATCCTTCGTGCTTCATTACCCTTTGTTGGTGGCGAATTGTTTCGGATTTGGCTTCCCAAAACAGGTGCAGCGCGTATTTGGCATGGCTTGTCTTTTGCCTTGCAAAAATTGCTGGTAGATAGACTTGCTAAAAACGCAGAATAGCAGTTTGGCGATGGAGCGAACTACGCTCGATGCTTCTAATCCTTGTGATTAATCCGTTCTAATATGCTTACTGATGGTCCTGCTCTCCTTGCCAATAATCTCACCAAAGCCTTCTCTGGGGCGCTCGTGCTTGATGCACTTGATCTTCGCTTAGAGCAAGGGGAGAACGTGGTTGTTATCGGTCCTTCGGGTACTGGGAAATCGGTACTAATTAAGTGCCTTGTCCGCTTGATGCTTCCGGATGCCGGCGATGTGCTTCTGTTTGATAAGGAACTCTATGGGCTTAATGCAAAGGATCTTAATAAACTCAGAAGGCAGATCGGATTTTTGTTTCAGAGTGCGGCGCTCTACGACTCGATGAGCGTGCGCGAGAATGTTGGTTTTCCGCTTCGGCATAGTATCTATGTTAAAAAGGAGCAAAGCCGTCGGGTTGATCGAATTTTAGATCGGGTTGGATTAACAGCAGCAGCCGATAAAATGCCTGCTCAATTATCGGGTGGCATGCGAAAAAGAGTGGGCCTTGCACGCACCTTGATTTTGGAACCCAAACTTATTTTTTACGACGAACCAACGACTGGTCTTGATCCTATTACGGCCTTGGAAATAAGCCGGCTGATAAAATCGATACAGGAAGAATATGGCGCATCATCGCTGATTATCACACACGATAAGGTATGTACCCGCATTACGGCCGACCGGGTTCTTGTGCTAAAAAATGGGCGTTTTGTGGCCAACGGCACCTGCGATGAGTTGGCTGCAGTTAAAGATGAATGGATTTCTGCTTTTTTTGCCTTGTAACAATCGATTTTAAGGCCATGCCCGCCATTTGTTTTACCTTCGTGTCATGCTCGAGGCATATCAACACATCATCGCTCAGGCCATGACCAAGTCGGCAGAGACATTAAAGTTTCTTGACCGTTTGCGTCAACGCAAGCCGCGCGATTTAGATCAAGTAACCAATGCTCTGCACGATGTGGCTTTTGAGACCATCGATTGCCTTCAATGTGCCAATTGTTGCGCTACAACCGGACCCTTGCTTTTAGATAAAGACATTGAGCGAATGGCCAAGCATTTCAAAAGCAAGCCGTCGGTATTCACCGAAAAACACCTCGTGATGGACGAAGATGGTGATTATGTTTTTAAATCTTCGCCGTGTCCGTTTTTGGGTGATGATAAATACTGCTGCGCCTACGAGGCTCGCCCGAATGCCTGTCGCGAGTATCCGCACACCCAACAGCGCAACATGCTGCAGAAGCTCAAGATTACTGGGCTTAACGCGACTATTTGTCCGGCTGTGGCCGAGGTAGTGGAAGGATTAAAGAAGCACTACAAGTAATGCTTAATTGCTTGGAATGTGCTGCAGCGTTTCCAATAGAAAGCCCCAATATTTCTTAACTGAGCTAATCTGCACGGTCTCGTCCGGTGAGTGGGCGCCGTGTATGTTTGGCCCGAATGAAATCATTTCCATTTCAGGATAATGCTTGCCTATGATGCCGCATTCAAGTCCAGCGTGACAGGCGTTTATCATCGGCTCTTCATGAAAACGGTCCTGATAAATTTTGTTCATTAGAGCTACGATGCCAGCCCCTGGTCGTGGTGCCCATCCTGGATAACTTCCTGCGAAATTCACCGAGCCACCAAGTGCGGCCAAGCTGCTTTTAATGGCTTTCGCAAGATCCATCTTTTCACTATCCACCGAGCTGCGCGTGAGGCATTGGATAGACATGGATCCGTCTTTTACTAAAACACGCGCTACATTGTTTGATGTTTGAACCAAGCCCGCAATATCCGGACACATGCGGTAGATGCCGTTTGGACAGGCATAGATTCCATTTAATAGCGCCTTTTGAAAGCCTTCCTCCAAGAGCGATTTTTCAGCATCGCATGGACTTACAACCAACTGTATTGCTCCATCGGTGGTGCTGTGCTCGGCCTTTATACCGGCAAATTCATGCTGCAGTTTTTGCTCAAGATCATTAACGGAAGAGGAGGGAACCGCCACGATCGCCATCGACTCGCGTGGTATTGCATTGCGTAAACTGCCTCCGTCAATGCTGTTAATGCGTATCGGCAAGGTTTCTGAAACTACAAACAACAAGCGATTCATCAATTTGTTGGCGTTGCCCCGTCCTTTATGAATATCCATTCCGGAATGGCCGCCAGTAAGTCCTTTGAGTTGTATGCGAAAGAAACTAAGTCCTGCAGTTGTTGCTTGCTCCTCGTATTTTGCGATGGCGGTAACGTCAACACCACCTGCACAGCCAATCGTCATTTCGCGGTCGTCTTCTGTATCCAGGTTAAGTAGGATACGACCATTTAAAAAGCCCGGTGCTAAGCCGAGTGCTCCGGTCATGCCCGTTTCTTCGTCGATGGTGAAAAGCGCTTCAAGTGCTGGGTGAGGAATGTTGCTTGACGCAAGTAAACCCATGATGGAGGCAACGCCAATGCCATTGTCGGCGCCCAATGTTGTCCCCTTGGCTTTCACCCAATCGCCCTCGATTAACATATCGATCCCTTGGGTATCGAAGTTAAAATCGGTTTCCGCATTCTTTTGGTGCACCATGTCGAGGTGACTCTGCATCACCACCGTTTGTCTGTTCTCCATGCCTTTTGTGGCCGGTTTTTTAATTAAGATGTTACCTGTAGCATCTTTGATGGTTGGAAGTCCTAATTGATTTCCAAAATCCACAATGAACTGAATTATTCGCTCTTCTTTTTTAGATGGGCGAGGAACGGCATTGAGGGCAACAAAATGCTGCCAAATTTCTTGGGGGGCGAGCTGAGCAACTAACGATGACATAGGAGGTTGTTTATTTCCCTCAAAGATACAAAGAAGAGTCTTTCGCTGTTGCTAAAAAGCAATCAAAAAAAATCTCCAACATGGAGATTTTTAGCGTTTTTATTTATCGTAAATCGACGACTTCAACTCCTGGATGCTTGCTTTTGTCAAATGTAAAATTGGCATCTGTCAGAGGTGCGTTGGCAGTGAAGTTGCGGATAGAGTAGGTGATGTGAGATCCGTTTTTATTGAACACTTCAGAGCGAACAATGTTCTTGCTTGCTTTATCGAAGGTCAAGCGAATTTTGAAGAAGTTTTTCTTAGCATCTTGTGGCTTGATGTCAATCACTTGCATTTGTTTTGCGCCTTCGGTTTTTTCCTCAACAAATTTTGCATCAAATCCTTTCTCATACATCGTAAAGATATTGGAAGGGGTGATCGCATCTTCTTTTGCATTGGGTTCGCTAATCTGCACTTCGTTGGCATCTTTCACAAAGGTCCACACGGTTTTGCCATCCGATATAACTTCTTGGCCCTTTATCTCCAATTTGTATTTTGACCCTTTCAATGAAACGGTGCCTGTTTGGGTATCCGATGTTTTTGCTTTTGGGTCTTCCGTCAATACCGTAAAATCCGCTTTGATGGCGGTGTAGGAGCGGTAATTGCTGCTCACTGATTTGAGTATGCCGTCAGCCTTTGCATCGGCTTGCGCGAAGAGTGCGGAATTGGCTGCTAGAAAGAGACCTGTTAGAAGGGATAGTGTTCTCATTTGCTTTCGATTTTCTAGGGTAGGGGAGGTAGGGCTGTAAAATTACTATTTATTCGGCATTCCCGCCCTTCAAAAACTGTTCCAAGGTTGCAAGATCTTTAATTAGTACCTCGCGTGCCTTGCTCCCTTCAAAAGGTCCGATGATACCTGCTGCTTCCAATTGGTCGACGATTCGGCCCGCTCGGTTGTATCCAAGCTTAAGTCGGCGTTGCAGCAGGGAAGCAGAGCCTTGCTGATGCTGAACCACCATGCGTGCTGATTCTTCAAAGAGTTTGTCGCGGTCTGCAATATCGATTTCGCCGACCCCTTCCGCATTTTCATCGATGTATTCCGGTAAAAGAAAGGCATCGGGATAGCCTCTTTGATTACCAATAAATTCGGTAATGCGTTCTACTTCGGGTGTATCCACAAAGGCACATTGAATTCGTATCAGGTCAGAGCCTGTTGACACAAGCATATCGCCTCGACCGATCAATTGGTCAGCCCCGCCAGCATCTAGAATAGTGCGCGAGTCAATCTTGGATGTTACACGGAATGCCATGCGTGTCGGGAAGTTTGCTTTGATAGTCCCTGTGATGATATTCACCGACGGTCGCTGGGTTGCGATAATCAAGTGGATTCCGATTGCCCTTGCTAACTGCGCCAAACGTGCGATGGGTGTTTCCACTTCTTTGCCAGCCGTCATGATGAGATCGGCAAATTCATCCACCACCAACACGATATAGGGTAAAAAACGGTGGCCTTTGTTTGGGTTGAGTTTGCGGGCGATGAACTTGGCGTTGTATTCTTTAATGTTGCGCACCTCAGCTTGCATCAGCAGGTCGTAGCGTAAATCCATCTCCATGCAAAGGGAGTTAAGCGTATGAACCACCTTTTTTGTGTCTGTGATGATGGCATCGCCTTCGCCGGGAAGCTTGGCGAGAAAGTGACGCTCGATTCGTTTAAACAGCGTGAGCTCAACCTTCTTCGGATCTACCAAAACGAATTTGATTTGCGAAGGGTGCTTTTTATACAACAAAGAGACAAGCACAGCATTTAGACCAACTGATTTTCCTTGCCCTGTTGCACCTGCCATGAGTAAGTGTGGCATCTTTGCCAAGTCGGCAATAAACACTTCATTGGATATGGTTTTGCCTAATCCGATAGGCAAATCGAAGGTGCTGTTTTGAAACTTCTCTGAAGAAATCACAGAGCTCATAGAAACCACTTCTGGTTTCTGATTTGGTACTTCAATGCCGATAGTGCCTTTACCTGGGATAGGGGCGATAATTCGAATACCAAGAGCAGAAAGACTCAAGGCGATGTCGTCTTCTAAATTTTTAATTTTGGAGATGCGAACTCCTGGCGCCGGCACGATTTCGTACAAGGTAACCGTAGGACCAATAATCGCCTTGATGCTAGATATCTCGATGTTGTAATGGCCGAGTGTCTGAATAATCTTGTTTTTATTGAGTTCCAACTCTTCTTTATCTACAGTAACCTTTTTGCTTACATACTGTTCCAATAGATCAATGGTTGGGAACTTATAGGAGGAGAGTTCTAGCGTTGGGTCGTATTCACCCATTGGCATCTGGGCTTCTTCTGGCTCCACCATGGCTTCTTCAACGGGCGTTTCGATGGACAAGGCCAAGTCGCCTTCGTGCTGCGGCTCAATGACTTCAAAAACAGGCCCTTCCTCTTCACTTGGTAACTCAAGGGTTGGGATCTCCAACTCTATTTCTGGTGTTTCAAGAACTTCAGTTGGCTCCTCTTCCAGCTCCTCTTCAAAAAGCGATTCTGCTTCAGGCTCTATAGGTGCTGCTTCGGCAAGCAGTGGTTCATCGGGGATGCCGTTTTCTTCTTTTGGTTCCTCAGCAGCAATAAAGCTGTTTTCAAGGATCGGAGAACTTGGCACATTTTCGTTGTGCATATCTGCTGCGGAAGGAACCATATCGCGGATAAAGGAAATCTTGAAGGCCGAGAAGATAAAAACGACCACCGCGAAGAAGAGCACTAAACCAGTTCCTATGAAGCCAATCAAACCGTTTAGGTATTGGCTGGTGTGGAATCCGAAGCCACCGCCTAGATAATCAAGCGAAGCAGGTGCAATAAAGCCAAGTACACAGGAAGTCCAAAGAATAGCAAGAATAGCATACAGGGTTGTTTTACGCTGCGGGAGCAACGTGTATTTGAACATAAGCCGAAAGCCCGCGATGAATAAAACAGGAGCAAATAGGAATGAGGAAACGCCAAACCAGTTTTGAATTAAAGTGTGCGCAATTAGTGCGCCAACTTTACCCAACCAATTGTGCACCACAATATCTTGATTGAACAAAAAGTGAAACGCAGAGACTCCATTGAAGGTGTCCTGATCTTCTGCCCAGAAGAATAAATAGGAAGCAAAAGCGGTGACTAGATAAAAAGCAAAAAACGCAAGTATTGCGCCAATGACCTGTTTCGGACGCTCCTGGTGTAGCAGCTCATAAAAACGGCGTACTCCAGCAAACACCTCGCGCTTCGGTTCGTCTGGTTTTTTTCGCTCTTTCTTATCTTTAACTGGTTCTTGTGATCCTTCCCGAAGGGTATTGCCTTTTGCTGCCATGGTGCTTGCTTAGATGCATGTTGGGTGCATACAAGTAAAAGTACAGATTAGACGGGTTGTCTTTCCTTGCTGAAGAAGGTAAGTTTTCAGACCTACTATGTTAATAGCAGTTTAGCAAAAGTACTGTCTTTATTGAAAAAACTGCGAGAAAATTTCGGGCATTTCCTGCTTCGTTACGATTGGATATTCCTTTGGAACAGAAAAGGCGGCTGCGTCAATAGTTGCTGATTCAACCTTGGTTGCAAGCAGTCGCATATGTATTTTGTTTACAATCAAATCATACTGAAGCATAACGCCTGTAACAGCTTTCATTGGTGAACTCCAATTAGGTTCTTGTATCGCAATTTCAGAGGTGGTCCAGATATCCATGTGGTTGCCTTGGCTGCCTTTACCTTCCCATTTTTGACATGTATAGCCAGCAATGTTTTTGTTATCGTCGCTTGCATTAAAGGTCCATTGCTCTTTTTGTTGTAATTCTTGGTTTAGTTTTACGGAATCAAGCACAAGGGCATATTTTTTATCCATAATCTGCAAGAGGGTAGTCAATTTATGCTGCGCTGCGTCTGAGATGAAAGCGGCTTTCATGATGCCCATTCCCATGGTGAGGTCTGATCGGGTGCTGATGCCATTAAAATGCAAGATCATCTTTTGTGGCATCATGGATGTCATAAAAGAGTCGTCGGTTTTTGCATCTGGATAGCTAATGCTGTATTCAATAAGTCCATTGGCAATGCTTTTCTTGTTGTTATTACTGCACCCCGCAGCAATAATTACAAGTATCAAGAAGGAAACGATGCTTATCTTTTTCAAGGGTCGAATTTGTAGGTTAAGAAAATTAAGAGTGCATCAACCAGGAGTTTCCAAGCGCGATTTCCCATGCTTCATCCAAGTCTTTTTTTGTGGATACCATGTTGTTGAAGATGATGGTGTCGCGACTCAATACGCCCTCTTTTATTTGCGCTTTTACCTCTTGAAAGGGAGCGGTTTGTATATCGTTGTTTTGGTTACGATAGGCGATAGTAATGCGGTCAAGCAAACGAATGTCGAATTGTTTTTCAAGCCCCATAATGAACGCGACAGATTTGTCAATGGAGCAACCGCTTGCTTCGGCGGCATGTTCATCGGCAGCGAGCACCAGAAAGCGATTGTGACGCCATTCGATTGCGGCGCGCATGCTTTTGCCGTGGGCTGTCCATTGTTCAATAAACGTTGCGCCCATAGCGTTTATGGACTCCATTTCTTGTGTCGATAAAATGCGGTTGCACTGGTAGATCCAGATGCGAGCATCGTCGGGCATTTCAGCGATCGTGTTCATGGCTATCAATTAAAGATCCATGGCTTGACTGATTAACTCGGCAACATCGAGGACTTTAACGCTCGCCTCTTTGTTAAAGTGCTTCACTCCATCGGTCATCATGGTCATGCAGAAAGGGCATCCTGTTGCAATCACATCAGGCTGAAGTTCGAGTGCTTCCTCAGCGCGCTCGATATTTACTGATTTAGAGCCCTTCTCTTCGTCTTTGAACATTTGTGCGCCACCTGCACCGCAGCAAAACCCGCGTTGTTTGGAGCGTTTCATTTCGACCATTTCACTGTCAAGCTTTTCAATCAATTGACGCGGTGCCTCGTATTCGCTGTTGCCTCTTCCAAGGTAACACGGGTCGTGAAAAGTAATCTTTTTACCTTCGAAAGTACCGCCCTCCACTTTTAGTTTGCCAGCATCAATTAGTTCTTGCAAAAGCTGTGTGTGATGAACAACCTCATACTGACCGCCTAAGTCGGGGTACTCGTTTTTTAAGGTGTTGAAACAGTGTGGACAGGCGGATACGATTTTCTTTATGCCATAACCGTTTAGCACCGCAATGTTATTCATCGCTTGCATCTGAAAAAGAAATTCATTTCCACCGCGCTTTGCTGGATCGCCCGTGCAGCTCTCTTCGGTGCCAAGCACCGCATACTTCACTTTGCAATGGTGTAAAATCTTTACCACCGCTTTGGTGATCTTTTGTGCGCGCTCGTCGAAACTGCCAGAGCAGCCAACCCAAAAAAGAACTTCGGGTACTTCATTATTGGCGGCCATCTCGGCCATGGTTGGAACTTTTATCTGCATAAAAATGGGTGTCTAAAGTTAGCTTAGGCGTTTTTTAGTTCGATGTCTTGTGCCCAATTTAAACGGTCGCTTGCTGGGAATTGCCATGGAGCCCCGTTGTTTTCGATATTCGTGAACATCATTGTAAGTCCTGCTGGTGCCTTTGATTCTTCCATCACCAAACTCCTGCGCATATCGATGATGAAAGGCACATGGTCAATATCTACCGGACATTCCTCAATGCAAGCCATGCAGCTGGTACATGCCCACAATTCCTCTTCAGTGATGTAGTCAGGACCTATCAATGCTTTTCCATCACTAAAGGACTTTCCTTCTGCGATAAGGCCGGGTCCTTTGTCCTTCATACGACGACGAAGATCAACAAAGAGTTTTCGAGGAGACAACATCTTACCTGTGCTGTTTGCAGGACATACAGCTGTGCAGCGTCCACATTCGGTGCAGGTATATGAATCCATCAAGGTTTTCCAACTCACATCCTCTGCATCTTTTACACCAAATCGTTCCGGTTCTGCAGCTGCTGGAGGTGGTGTTGCCGATGGGTCCATCATCAAGCGAACTTCGGTGGTTACAGAGGACATGTTCTTGAGTTTTGCATAGGGCTCTAAACGCGTGAAGAACACATTGGGTACCGAAGAAATAACGTGAAAGTGTTTAGAATACGGGAGGAAGTTTAGGAAGAAATAAACAAGGAGTATGTGAATCCACCAGTTGGTTTGTCCAATCATTTGTAGTGTGCCAGTATCAAGTCCAGACATAAGCGATGCGATGCCTTCGCTGATCGGAAAGTAGCCATGCCTAATTTCTGTATCAGCAACATAGGCTGCATTCAAAAGGAGCAGCGACACCATAAGCACAAAAATCATCCCTAAAATAAAAGTGGCGTCAGCCCTAGAGGATGGCTTCATTTCCACACCGGTGAAACGGCGCGGCTTGGTGATGTAACGGCGGGCCAAAAAGACAAGGCAAGAAATAATAATGAGGGATGCGAAAATATCAGCAGAAGCGGTGATAAAATTGTAAAATCCACCCAAGAATGAGAGACAACGCTCAGTACCAGCGATGCCGTCGATGATCATCTCCAAAGTGCCTACTGTGATTACCAAGAAGCCCCAATAAACGAAGGCGTGAAGCAGGCCCGATAGCGGACGCTTCATCATTTTCGTTTGCCCGAAAGCAACCTTTAGTGTAATGGTTGCGCGCTCCGCCAAGCGGTCAAAACGAAACTCTTTCTTGGTCAGTTTGAAGAGCCTGGATATTCGGTTGATTGTGTAGGCAAAAAAACCGAAAGTGAAAAGTGTTATTAGACTAAAAACGATTTTCGTAATCATTCTTGCTATTGCTTTTTAGTGGATTTATTCTTGTTGCCGAAAACAGAGAAGTGAACATATCGATTCGGATTCTCTTTCATGTCTTTGATCAGAAAATCAAGATCTTTTGAGCTTGCATTCAGGTTGTTATAAAGGCTGTCGTTATTAACGAGAAGGCCGAGAGAGCCCTTGCCTTGGTTAATGGTTTCTACAATCGTGGAAACCTGTGTAACCGCATCGTTAATATGCTTGATTGTTTCCGACAGGCGAGCTTTGGCCAAGGTATCGGTTATGTCAGCTATGTTACCAAGTGCTTGAGAAATACGATCGTTGTTGTTTTTAATGTTTTTGGAGATGGACTCGATGTTTGAAAAAATGTTTTCTAAACGACCTTTCTCAGACGATACAATGGTGTCGATACCAAGTGATGCATGCTCCAAGGAGGAAAGCGCCAATGAAATCTTCTCGATGCTGCTGGATAAATCGGCCCTGGCTTTCTCATTGAAAATGGCGTGAATGACATTCATCACCGAGTCAAGCGAGCTCATGAGTGCCTCTGCTTTTACCTTTATGGGCGCAACCTGTTTGTTCACTTCTTCGGAAAGACTCAGTTGTGTATCGGAGATTAGCGTATCGCCATCAACCGCAAGCGCTGTAGCGTCGCCGAGCTTTAGCTCTATCGACTTGGAGCCCATCAAATCGGCGCTCACTATTTTAGCAATGGAGTTTCGCGGAATCGCGATGTCGTTCGAGATAAGAAAAGTGACCAGCAATTTTCCATTGCTGTTTTTCATAAATTCCACATTCTGCACTTGCCCTACACCGAGTCCATTAACATTTATAGGATTGGCTTTGTTCAACCCTCCAACATTGGAATATACGGCATAGAAGGTGCGCTCGTTTTTGAGCAGACTTACCCCTTTCAAATAGTTAATGCCCCAAATAAGCAGGAGTAGGGCTATGGTTACAATGATCCCGATTTTAATCTCGTTGGAGTACTTTTTCAAAAGATTCTTTTTTCTTTGTTAATTGGGATTCTCGGTGCAAAAATACCACTAATTTATTGTATTGTTTTGATCAGCTCCTGTGCCTTTTTTACTGGAATGCGATCCGTGCCTTGATAAGCCACTAAAAACGCACCTGGAAAACCCTTCTCTTTGGTTTCGCTCAAGAGGATCAGTGCGTCTTCAAAGGATATCGTATGACCTGTAATGTATTTTATTGAGCCGTCTTGAACTTCCTCAACACGAACTTCCGTTAAGTTGCGAAAATTGCCTTTGTGTATATCTGCAGGATTGTTTTTTGACGAGGTAGCCACTTGTACGGAAAAGAAAATGGATCTTGCTCTTGCAGTATCAACGTTAACAAGCGCTTTAGCCGAGTCCGTTTTTAAAAGAACAGCTAATGTATCTGCTTTTGGAAGTGCTAAAGTGGTGCTTGTTTTCTCTTTAAGCACAGTATCTTTCGCAATAACAGGGGTATTCTTTTCAATTGTTTCTGTAGCTTTTTTTTCTTTTGACTGATTCAGCTTCGGGGCATTTACGGGATCGGCTTTTCCGGTGCTTTTCTGTTTAATCTTAGCATCGTTTTCAGTTTTGTATTCCTTAAAGGATTTGAAAATTGCATAGGCAATTTCTGTTTGTCCGGATTCTGAATTTAAAAACTGCTCCTCGGTTGGATTGGTAAGAAAACCCGTTTCTATGAGTATGCTTGGCATGGTTGTACGATAGAGCACCCAAAAGCCAGCTTGCTTCACACCGCGGTCGTCGCGTCCTTTGGAGGTTAGGTTCTTTTCCACCTTGGTAGCTAGGCTAAGGCTCTGGTCCATAAACGCATTTTGGTAAAGGGAAAAGGCAATATAAGCCTCCGGTGAATTCGGGTTGAATCCTTCGTATTTAGATTGGTCTTCTTCAATAAGTATGGATGAGTTTTCTCGCTCGGCTACTTTGAGGTTATCTTCTGTTTTATGCAGCCCCATCACAAAAGCCTCCGTTCCGCTCGCAACTTTGGATCCAGCATTGCAATGGATGCATATAAAAAGGTCGGCCTTGTTGTTGTTAGCAATTTCCGCACGGTCATTCAAAGTAACAAAGACATCTGTTTTACGCGTGTAAAGAACCTTCACTTCCGGTATACTGTCTTCAATAAGCTTTCCTAGCTTTAATGAAACTGAAAGTGCAACATCTTTTTCATTCGAAAATTTTCCTCTGCAGCCAGAGTCGTTGCCACCATGCCCAGCATCAATTACAATTTTGTCTAGGGCGTATTTATTAACCTGTGCCGAGGTGCTCAAGGAGACTAAAATAGCAATAAAAAAGCCCAGAATAGGTTGTGGTTGTTTCATGAAACCTTTAAAATAAGTAGCTTCGCAAGTTGATTATACACTAAATCTATAGAACCCGAGCTTTTTTGTGCCAACGAAATTAGTAATAATTTTATTGATTTTCGGTCATTTTTTTATGACCGCTTCCGGTGCTTCATGGCAAGACACGACCGCCGTTTCTTTGGCGCTCGACACCCTGTCTAAAGCAGACGCCTTGTCGACCACCATGGTGGACACGATGGTTTCTAAAGACGCATTATCATCCAAGTTAAAATACAATGCCACCGACTCCATGATTTTTAATGTCATCGATCAAAACGCCTTCCTGTATGGGAAAGCCGAGGTGTATTACGAAGATATTGTTTTGAAGGCGGATTTTATTGAGATCAATTGGAGCAGTCAGGTGGTGCATGCAACAGGCACTCGCGACAGCCTGGGTGTTTTGCATGGAACACCTCAGTTTACGCAAGGAGGAAGTGATTTTCGTTCCGAAAGCATGAGTTATAATTTCGGTACAAAGAAGGGCAAGATTACCCAGGTTATTACCAAGCAGGACGAGGGTTATATTCACGGCGAAGTGGTAAAGAAAGACTCCTCGGATAACTTTTTTATTCAACATGGCGCTTATACTACCTGTGAACTCGATACGCCGCACTTTTACATCTCAGCCAGCAAGTTAAAAGTGATCAAGGACAATAAAATTGTAACAGGCCCTGCATATCTTGTTATTGAAGATGTTCCCACGCCATTGGCCGTTCCATTTGGTCTTTTTCCAAATAAAAAAGGACAGGCATCTGGCTTGGTTATACCGCAGTACGGTTCTGATTCGCGTGGTTTTTTCTTGCGCCAAGGAGGTTACTACTTTGGAATCAATGATTTTATTGATGCCGAATTGCTTGGCAATGTTACTACTCGAGGTGACTATGGGCTCACCGTTCATACGAATTACGCAAATCGATATCATTTCAGCGGCAACCTTGGGCTGAATTATGTAGTACGCAAGAACGGAGATCCGGATATTACAGGGCTCCCCGACAACAAGGACTTCCTATTTAACTGGAGTCATCAACAGGATGCCAAGGCACGACCAGGTAGCCGCTTTTCGGCTCGTGTAATGGCGGGCACAAGTTCGTATTATAACAACAATTTGGCCTCCTCCGTTTCAGATGCCTTGACCAACACCTATCAATCTTCTGTTTCGTATAGCCGTACTTTTCGTAACTCCAGTTTGACGGCAAATATAAACCACGATCAAAACACCTTGAGCAAAGCATTGAATCTGAGTTTGCCAAAAGTCAATTATTCGGTAAATCGTTTTTATCCATTAAAGCGAGGACGAAAAGCAGGGGAGGATAAGTGGTACGAGCACATCAGCGCCAGTTATTCTGCTGATTTGCAGAACACGATAAACACCTATGATAGCCTCTTTCCGAATTCGATTCGGATGACGGATTTTAGAAATGGGATTCAGCATGTTATTCCCATCAGTACCACTTTCAATGTGTTTAAGCATTTGAACATTACCCCATCCTTGAATTACACCGAGCGTTGGTATTTGAATAGCATTAATAAACAATGGGCCGGTGATTCGCTCGGAGTGCAAACGGACACGGTTAATGGCTTCTCATCCAACCGCGACTTCATCTTTAACACAAGCGCTTCCACCATGCTCTACGGCATGTTTCAATTTAAAAATAGGCCTATTAAAGCTATTCGGCATGTTTTGACACCAGTCTTGTCCTATGGCTTGCGCCCTGATTTTTCAGACTATAAATGGGGCTTCTATGGTCAAGTAAAAAATGCTGCCGCAGCGTCAGCTCCAAGTTACTACGCTTACAATCAAAACGGGATATTCGGTGCACCTCCTGCAGGCAAGTATTCTTTGCTTTCTTTAAATCTGAAGAATAATTTGGAGATGAAAGTCCGCAATCGAAAGGACACCATTACAGGAGAAAAAAAGATTAAACTGTTGGATTTTTGCGATGTTGGAACAGCCTACAACATGGCCCTCGACTCTTTAAAACTGCAGCCAATTCGCGTATCCGCTGGATCCCTGATTCTTCAAAAGATAAACGTAAATATTAACGCCAATTACGACCCGTATTCAGTAGATTCATTAGGCCGAAATATCAACACGCTGCTTTGGGATGCAAGTCGGAAAGCGGCGGTGCTGCGTTCAACAACGGCTTCGATAGGCTTTAATTTAAACAACAAACTCTTTGGTCCTGAGCAAGACAAGAAGGTGGATAGTCGTTTAAAGCAAGCAGGATATGCTGATTTTGCGCTTCCATGGAACGTTAATATTAACTACAACATTAACTATCTGAACCCCATTTACACCCCTTTGTCTAAAGCAAGTTCAGTAACCCAGTCGCTTACATTTAGTGGCGATTTTACGCCAACACCCATGTGGCGCATAACCTATTTCTCGGGCTACGATTTGGTGAAAAAAGAATTCACGCCTACCAACATCATGATTCGCCGCGATTTGCATTGTTGGGAGATGAAATTTAACTGGATTCCTTTTGGCACTCGCAAGGGGTATTTCTTCACTATTAACGTGAAATCATCAGTGCTTCAAGATTTGAAGCTCGAGAAAAAGAAGGATGCTTATAACAACTAAATAAGGCGTTTTTTTTATTAAAAATAGACCTTTTTCTGTTTTATTAAATTTTATATCGTAATATTGCGATATAAATGGGTATTACTAAAACAGCAGCGTTTACGAAAGAGCACAATCGCATAGCCGTTTTGCTAAAAGCCATGGCGCATCCAGCTCGCGTTGCTATTATCGACTATCTATTGCAGGTTGATACGTGTATTTGTGGAGATATTGTGAATGAGCTACCCTTGGCACAAGCTACAGTATCTCAGCATCTCAAAGCGCTCAAAAGTGCGGGATTGATTAAAGGCACCATCGAGGGTAATTCAATTTGTTATTGCATTGATGAAACGTCTATTGCGGACTTGCGGCATTATTTTGCACAAATTTATTCCAGTTTAGAAACCAAGCGTAAAAATTGCTGTTAAACACTATGAAAATAACTCACTTCAAAGCGCTACTTGCAAATCGTTCCGAATTGCACTTTCAAAAACCAGATGGCCTGTCCGTGCCAGCTCATTTTCATATCACCGAAGCAGGTGTAACCACCAAGCATTTCATTGATTGTGGCGGAATCGTTCGTACTGAGCGAACCGTTAGCTTTCAGTTGTGGGTGGCTGGTGACTTAGAGCATCGTTTATCACCGACCAAACTTCTCGGGGTTATCAACAAAGCGGAAGGGCTTTTTGGTGGAGATGATTTAGAGGTAGAAATGGAGTATCAAACGGAAACCATTTCGAGATTTGGTATTGAGGCTGATGGGGATGTGTTTCGATTGACCACCAAGCAAACAAATTGCCTGGCTCCCGATAGCTGCGGCATTCCTGAAGGCAAGCGTAAAATCGCCTTGGTCGAGCTCCCTGTTAATCAAGCCAACTGCTGTCAGCCGGGCGATTCGTGTTGTTAATAAAGCGCTTTTTGTAAACGAATTCAAGAATAGAACCATGAAAAATGTGCTTGTACTTTGCACGGGCAACAGTTGCCGAAGTCAGATAGCAGAGGGTTATTTACGCAGCTTTGCGGGTGATCGCGCTAGCGTATACAGTGCGGGTGTTGAAACACACGGTGTTAATCCGAAAGCCATTCAAATAATGCTTGAAGGCGGTATTGATATATCCAAGCACACATCTAATAACATAGATGAGTTCAAAGATATTCCCTTTGATTTCGTCATTACTGTATGCGATAATGCGCGCGAACGTTGTCCGTTTTTTCCTACCATGGCAATGAAGTTTCATTACAACTTTCCAGATCCAGCCAAAGCTGTAGGTACCGAAGATCAGGTGCTAAGCGAGTTTCGTCATGTAAGGCAGCTGATCAAAGAGTACTGCCGCGATTTTGTTGCTCAGAACATAGCGCATTAATTGGCCTAAAGCGTTTTTAGAAACAAAAAAGGGAAGACGAACGCCTTCCCTTTTTAATAGGTTAAATTCGTTTACAGCGTCTTTAACTCAGCCAACAGG
>CANFOZ010000037.1 GCA_947448795.1 Bacteroidota bacterium | reverse complement strand
ATCAATACCATTCGTTCCTGTGGCTCCTGTTGCACCTGTTGCTCCATCATTACCATTCGTTCCTGTGGCGCCTGTTGCTCCTGTGGCGCCTGTTGCTCCTGTTGCTCCATTCGCACCTGTTGCTCCATTTATACCTGTTGCGCCGGTTGCACCTGTTGCTCCATCAATACCATTCGTTCCTGTCGCTCCTGTTGCTCCATTACTTCCTGTTGCACCATTCGAACCCGCAGCACCAGTTGCACCATTTATTCCTGCAGCACCGGTTGCGCCATTCGCACCTGCAACACCAGCAGAACCTGTTGGTCCAGCAACACCTGTGGCGCCGTTACTACCAGCTGATCCAGTTGCGCCTGTGACGCCATTAATGCCTGCAGCACCTGTAACTCCATCTATTCCGTTCGCACCCGTAGGTCCGTTTAAACCATCAATACCTGAAGGACCAGTAGCTCCAACAGGACCAGTAGCACCGTCGCTACCAGAAGGACCAGCAGGACCGGCAGGACCAGTAGCACCAGCAGACCCAGAAGAAAACGAGCCACACCCATCACTGTAAACTAATTTCCACATTGTGAGGTTAGAATCCCAATAGAAAAAACATCTAAAGTCAGTATCAAACACAATCAATGACATGGTCATTGGGTCAGCAATGAGTGCTGGCGTAATATCGATACGCTGAGCAGTGCTTAACCTAGGAATTAAAAGTCCTTTTGCATCATCAACAAGATCTAATACTGCATGCGGATTAGGCGTGGTGATACCGTTGGCAGGTTTACCGTTGATAAGCACGTTATTCTGGGCATGACTCAAGGATATACTGCAAATCAATACAAACACTGATAGTAAGCCAGTAGTCGTTGAAAGGGGCATTGCAAACGAGGCGTTATTTTTTCTCATAAATGGCTGATAAATGGATGCTTATCAAACAATATTTAATTTAAAATTATGGCTTATTTTTAGAAATAACGGTTCTATTCTTTAAAACAAATATAAATATAATATTCCCAACAAAAAAAAATAAAATGTTTTTGCGAACTAATGCGATAAAAAAGCCGATTCTTCCGAATCGGCTTTTAATCATCAAAACAAATTACTTTATCGGTTGAGATGGGGGTGCTGTAATTTGTGATTTATCGATATAAAAAATATGCTTCTCGCGAGGAAATCCATAGAGCTCAGGATGCAAGTATCGTCCTTTGTCTTTAGGAGCCTTATCCACCACATCGACGATTCGATGCTGTTGGGCCCATGGATCATTTCGAACACCCGTCACCATCCAGCTGACCTTTGTATTCGGCAGACTCGTTTTTATTTCAAAGGAATTACCAGCAATCTCCTTCAAAACAACGGCTTGGGCAAACTCCGCACCGAGAACGGTAAGCTGATACCTAAAATCGATATTTTCAACTTGAAAATAATCGGGTAGCGTGACAAGGGCATGGCCGTTTATATCTGTTGATACGTTACCGTTATATATGTTCATCATATCCGGACTCTCAACGAAGCTGTGGATGAGGTATTTATTAGCAGGGTCTTGCGGATGATCGATTTTAAAAGTACCACTGGCTTTAGAAATATTACCATTGATATATACATCATCAAAAAACACCCCTCCATAAAAACCAGTAGCCGCGGTTCCGCAGGTTGCGCAAGTAGCATCCCCCACAACTGCGTAGTTACTCGTACCAAAAGATGTATCGGCCAATGCATATACACCATAATTAATTCCGGCGCTATTTCTACCAGCGAAGGTGCCTCCGATATTAAAACTTGTTGCACTGCTATATCCATTTGCAAATCCGAGAACCCCTTGATTTGAGCCAAGCACTGAACTTGCCGATCCTATGTTTGCACGGTTAATAGTGCTGCTAGAATCCGCAAAGCCCTCAATTCCAATATTCTGTCCGAGTGTATTGACACCGTTTGCGGAACCTTCGATACCAATGTTATTTCCTGTTCCACTGCGTGCTAAGCCAAGAACACCTACGTTGCCACCCACTGCAGAGGCTGCTGTATTAACGCCATTAGAAAGTCCGCTTAAAGCCACGTTATAGCCGCTAGTACCAGAGATGATAGAATAAACCCCCGTATACAAGTTAGCAGCTACATTACCACCACTCGTTGATAAAGCAAGGGTGTTGTTCCCAGTAGTTGTAACCCCTGTGTTCAGAATCGTGAACATAGAACTTGGTGCAGCTGTTCCTATACCCAGACGGGTTCCGTTATCGTAAATCATTGAAGTACCAATAGTGGTACCTGCAGCATTGTTAAATTTTGCATGGTAGTTCTGTGTTCCTGGACCAACAGAACCACCGCCTGTGCCAGTTGGACCCGTCGGCCCTGTTATTCCATTAGCACCAGCAGCTCCTGCCGCGCCTGTTGCACCATTGGTTCCGTTAGTACCTGAAGGACCTGTAGGGCCGGTTACACCACCACCACCACCTGTGCCGGTTGGACCAGTTATCCCTTGCGCACCGGTAGGACCTGTTGCACCGCTCGCTCCATTAGAACCATTTGTACCTGAAGGACCAGTAGGGCCGGTTACACCGCCACCACCTGTACCGGTTGGACCGGTTATCCCTTGCGCACCGGTAGGACCTGTTACACCGCTCGCTCCATTAGAACCATTTGTACCTGAAGGACCAGTAGGGCCGGTTACACCACCACCGCCACCACCTGGGCCAGTTGGACCAACAGGACCTTGAGAGCCGTCAGCACCACTTGGACCTGTTGGACCTGTGACGCCTCCACCTCCACCCGATGAAGTACCAGCATTGGCCGCATAAAATGCATACGGTACCGAGAGCAGTTGAGTGGTTCCTAGAATAGCAAAATTGCCCGTATTAAAAACATCGACTTCGATGCGCAGCCACTGATCGCCGGTGCTCCAGTTGATTGCAGAAAATGTACCGGTTATTGGGGAACCAAGTCCGAGTTTAATGGTAAATAAACCATATTGATTGGTTGTAACTTGGTGCTTTTCGGAATAAGCCACCGAACCCGCTGGTGAAACTTCAAGAATAGAAGCAACAACACCCATGTTCTGATTAGGCATAATGTTTCCGGCAGCCGTTCTTGCAACTGCTTGATAACTGATGGCCTGCGGCACTTGTGCTTGCGATGCAAATGCATAAACAAACAATAATGACATGAGTAGCAGGAGTTGTTTTTTAACCATTTTTTTAGTATTAAATATGCATTTAGATACAAATATAAGTAACGAATTTGTAAAGCTAAAATCCTACGAATCCATTGTATTGAGAAGAAGGTGCAGCGCAGCACTAACTGATCGTTCGATATTGAATTCTCTGTTTTTACCAAATTGAAAGCACTGCGTTATCGTTTTTTTGGGACTTGCCACAGCCATCCAAACCGTACCAACAGGCTTTTGCGGGGTTCCCCCTGAAGGCCCCGCGATGCCCGATGTTGCGATAGCATAATCGGAATTCAGCAATTTCCGAGCACCTTCCGCCATAGCAACCACGCATTGCTCGCTGACAGCACCATACTTATTAATGAGATCCATTGACACGCCGAGGATTTGTTCTTTGGCCTCATAAGAATAGGCCACTACCGACCCCTTAAAGTAAACAGAGCTACCGGAAACACGAACGATGAGCTTTGATATTGCCCCACCGGTGCAGCTTTCGGCTGTACAAAGAGTGGCATTCGCTTTTTTTAGTCGATCGCCAACAACCTCTTCTAGCGTTCGATCGTCAAAGCTAAATATATTGCTGCCAATTAGTTTTTGCAGCATATTAACCTGTAAATCTAAAGCTGATTCAAGAACACTGCGATTAGGGCCTTGCGCGCTTAAACGCAAGCGAACAGCTCCGGCAGCCGGCAGATAAGCCAAGCGAATGAACTCGGGCAAACCAGACTCCCAATCGGCGAGGCGTTCGGCAAGACTAGATTCGGCAAGTCCGATGGTTTGTATGGTTCGATGCACGATGGTATTTCCTTCCGCCGCTTTCATGAGCGCAGGCAGCACCGATGCCGTCATCATTCCCTTCATTTCGGCAGGCACACCAGGCAGCACCCAAACAGCGGCCTTGCCTATCTCGAATAATAGACCGGGCGCTGTCCCCCAGTCGTTTTGTATAATGCTCGCTTTGTCGGGCACCATGGCCATTCTAGCATTTACACTAGGCATTGGGATACCACGCAAAATAAAACGCTGTTCAATGGAATTTAGGATTTCAGGATGTAGCACTAAATTGGAACTGAAGTATTCTGCCAAAGCATCGCGCGTCAAATCGTCGTTGGTGGGACCTAAACCACCTGTAATGAGAACCACATCAACTCGCCCCAAAGCCTCTGCAAGTGCGGCTTTTATAGCTTCTTTTGTATCGCCTACGGCAAGTCTACGTGTAACCTCTACACCCACCGCATTCAAGTGCGATGCCATCCACGATGAGTTCGTATCAATAACCTGCCCGATCAACAATTCGTCACCGATGGTAATAAGTTCCGCTTTCATTCGCTATTTTTGTGTGAAGTTACACATTTGTAACAGCTCAATTTTCAAACACTTACTCCATGAAAAAAACACTTCTAACCCTTGCGGCTTGCTCCCTATCAATAACATTTAGTTTGGCCCAGATTAACTTAAACGATCTTGGTAAAAAACTCGAGAACGCCGCCTCAACTGCTACCGGTGGCCAAACGGGATTAAGCAACCAAGATATCATTAGCGGATTAAAAGAAGCGTTGACTGTTGGCAGCAAGAATTCTTCAGAAAAGGCATCAAAATTAGATGGTTTTATGAAGAACACAAAAATAAAAATCCCCTTTCCAAAAGAAGCAACAGAAATGGAAAGTACCCTCCGCTCAGTGGGTATGGGACCTGAGGTTGACAAATTTGTACTTACATTAAATAGAGCAGCCGAAGATGCTGCCAAAGAGGCGGCGCCTATTTTTCGCGATGCGGTTACGAAGATGACCATTTCTGACGGCCTCGGCATTTTAAAAGGCGCTGACAATGCGGCAACGAGCTATTTAAAAAACGCAACATCAGCAGAGCTGACCGCCAAATTTAAACCTATTATCGGCGCCTCCATGAATAAGGTTGAAGTTACCCGCTATTGGAAGCCACTAGCCACTAAGTACAATAAAATTCCGATGGCTCGTAAAGTCAATCCAAACCTTGAGGAATATGTAACAAAAAAGGCCATTGAAGGCCTTTTTGTGTTGGTTGCGGAAGAGGAAGCGAAGATCCGTAAAGATCCAGCTGCCCGCGTCTCCGATATTCTAAAGAAAGTATTCGGAAACTAGGAATACAGACCTGTCGCGCTGTAGGAATATTCGTATTCCTTGCCACTCGGACGCAGACTAATTACAGGAGTATCCGAATGATTAATGATTTGCTGTGCTGAAGAACCGATAAAGAAATCGGTGAATTCGCGTTCTTGCTGTGTCATTATTATAATAAGATCTGCTTTTATCTTTTTAGAATAATCGAGCACGGCTTTGGCAATATGGTCAGCTTGGATCATATCGGCGGTACATGAAACTCCTTGCGCTTCGATATAGTCGGTTACTTGTTTCAATACAACCTTGAGTTTTTTCACCAAGTACTCATCGGTGTGGGTTTGGACTGCCACAACGCAAATATTGGATTTGAAATACTTAGCCATTTCCACCGCTTTAAACACTTTTTCACGCGTTTCTTTGGTCAGGTCAAGAGGAAGCAGAATGTTTTTGCAATACGGGCGATGTACAGATCCTTTAATAGAAATTACAGGACATGGAGCGTTGCGCACAACATGCATTGTGTTTGAACCAATAAATTTATTTTCATCGCTTTTACCCATTACGATAAACTTCGATTTTAATTTTTTTGCACTATCCACGATTTCCTCATAAACCTTGCCCTGCGCAACTAAGGTGTCGATATTTACTTCGCGCAATTTGAGCACATCATCAGCCATCTTGTCCAATTTCTTTTGCAATGACTTTCTGTATTTTTCTGCCTGCGTGGCACTGCTAAAAATACCGCCGAGCATAGGTTTATCCATGACAGCCAGTATTGTTACTGACGCCTTAGTAGCCGATGCTAATTGAAGTGCTTGGTCAAGCGCAATGTGAGACTGTGCCGAAAAATCAACTGGAACGAGGATGTGGTTCTTTTTGTTTGCCATGAGTTTTATGGATTTTCAGAAATTTTCTGCAAAATTAGCAATAATAAGATCGTCGAGCAAATGACCACGATCACATCTGAAATGCTATTCACTATCTTTGAGGCATGAAAAAGCAGCTTTCCCCCTCCGAATTGATTCTGAATACAGATGGCAGTGTTTACCATCTTCACCTATTGCCTGAGGACCTTGGTGAGCATATACTAACGGTTGGAGATCCAGATCGCGTGGCAAGTGTTTCCAAATTCTTTGATAAGATTGAGGTGCGGAAGCAGAAGCGTGAGTTTATAACCCACACCGGCACTTATAAGGGAAAGCGTTTTACAGTTCTTTCAACAGGTATCGGCACCGATAACATCGATATTGCCTTTAATGAACTGGATGCGTTGGTTAATATCGATTTAAAAAACCGAAGTATTAAAGACCAATTAACTTCTTTAAAGATTATTCGCCTTGGCACATCAGGAGCGCTGCATGCTGATATTGCGCCTGACAGTTTTGTTGTTTCTGAATATGGACTGGGATTTGACGGCTTGATGAACTTTTACAAGCTTGCACCAAACGAAGACGAGTCGCGCGTTTTATCGTCCTTTAATGCCCATTTCGGTAATGCCGAGACGATTGCCAAACTTTATCTTTTTGGTACTTCCCCTTCGTTGGTTAAACAATTGGGCGAAGGAATGCTGAAAGGAATAACCGCTACATGCTCTGGATTCTATGCGCCACAAGGCCGAGTTCTTCGATACGAATTAGCCTATCCTGAACTCATTGACAAAATCAGCAGTTACAGGGACGGCGATTTGCGCGTCACGAATTTTGAAATGGAAACATCGGCCATGTGTGGATTGGCGCGTCTATTGGGTCACGAGACCTGTTCGGTGAACGCAATTGTAGCTAACCGCATAACGGGAGCCTTTACAAACAAGGCTGAAGAAACCATGGATCGAATGATTCAAACCGTTCTGGACCGCTTAGCCGTTTAGTTATCCCGCATTAATTTTATTAACTCATCGTAAACCGAATCATCGGAAGGCCTTGGTGCATCGGATTCAACGATCTTTCCATTTTTATCAAGTATCAGGTAACGCGGAATGCTCTGTATTCCAATTGTTTTGCATAAGGTTGAATTCCAACCTCCTGGCGATCGTAACTGAATCCCTTGCAACTCGTTTTGATTTACGGCCTTACGCCATGCATCCTCGCTTTCATCGATGGAGATGTAAAGAAATACGATTTTCTTTAAATCGGCAGCTGAAAATTTTTCGTGCAACTTTTTGGAATATGGAAATTGCCCGCGACAAGGACCACACCAACTCGCCCAACAGTCAACATAAACAACCTTGCCTTTAAAATCAGTCAAATGCACTGCTTTACCTTTGAGATCCAGCAGCAACATACCATCGTTGGATTCAGCAACGGGTTCCGGCTCGCTTGGTTTTTTCTCTTTTTTTATAACTTGTTCTTTTTGCTTGGCAATCAACCCGCACTTCTCATTAGCATAGCCCCAATACCGTTTCGCAGGATCTAAATCAGCTAGAATTTTTAGCATCAATTTAACCGTCTCAGGGCGCGCCTCGGCGCATTGCTCATGCAATAAATCGGACAACCACCAAGTATATACGCTGCCCATTAAAACACGTTGTGCAAAACTATTTTGTCGCGTCATTGACAAGGATGCATCGCTAAAAAACAAGTTTCCGTTTTCTTGCAGGGCCTTATAATAGATGTACTTCCGAATAAACAATCTAAAATCGGGCGCTATCAAAGCGGATGAATCATCAAAGACCATGCGATCCCATGCCTCTGTCATGATGCTTGGCAAAGGAATAATGCCTTTGGCAACGGGTGTCGCATTTCGATCGAACACAAAATTCATCAAAGCCAATTTATAGGAGGCATCTATTTGAGCAGTAAGAAATTGCCTTGCAGCATTTGTCAGGGCTAGATTATCCGGATGTTTTGCACAATACTCCCGTTTTATTTTACGAGATGAAAAATACAAATACTCATATTCGTCAATGCCTTTGGCTTTTTGGGCCATCAGTAAGATGGAGTCTGCGACTTGCTTTTCAAAGCGATTATAGAAATCACTAATCAAACGTTTGGAAGCAGCATGCTCGCCAATCCACTCAAAAGTTGCACTCAAATCATCGGCTTGAAAGGAGCACGTTAACTGCTCATTAGGCTCTAAGAACAAGGATACCTTCTGTCCTTTATATTGAATCGAAGCAAGCATTGGAGAGGCGCATGGAAGTTCAATAGTGAATGCGCCCTCAACTATTGCCGCGGCATATATATTGGTACTATTGGGTGGCAAAGCATCCAATTGAATATGGATTGAATCCTGCTGCGCTCGACCGGTTACCGTGCCAGCTAGATGCACAGTTGCATGAACCGTGGCGGTGGCAAGCACGATGATCAGCAAGCACATTCTGCTTATTACCAAGGCAACCTTTTTTGTAGTCATTCTTGCCAGCGTTTAAGTTTATGGAAACCACGAGTAAAAAGCCATCTCAGGGGAGCAGGCAGCCCCATCTCTTTTAATTTTTCGTTAACAAAACCTTTCATTTCCTCCATTGACATCGTTGGCTTGCGAAATTCACCTGCATCAAAACACAAGCTGCAATAAAGACTGCTTTTACTTCCGTCTTTATTGGTTCCACCGCCTTGGAGATCCTTTTTCAAAGGCATGCTACAGCTTTGACAAATCGAATTTCTCTTGCCCATACTCAACTTACTTCCAATCGTATTGATCGAGTAAATAAACCAAGCTAGCCATTGCAGCAGCACACAGTTCCAATTCACGACGATCTATCGCTTCGAATACATCTTTATTAGTGTGGTGATAATTAAAATAGCGCTGCGAGTCGGGCATCAACTCAAAAACGGGCACCTGCTGATCTTTCAAGGGACTAATATCCGCGCCACCACCCTCTCTTTCAAAATCATACAAGCCATAAGGTTCAAGCAAGGGCTTCCAAGATCGGATCAAGCTTCTCAAGGTGTCGTTACCATCCATGCTAAGTCCACGCGGGGAGAAAGCGCCAGCATCCGTTTCGATTGCGCAAAGGTGCTTTTCGTTTTTATTTTTTGCCAATTCCGCGTATTTGCGTCCGCCTTTGAGGCCATTCTCCTCGTTCATAAAAGCAACTATACGGATCGTGTTTTTTGGTCGAATGCCTGCATCGCGAAACAAGCGAATAATTTCCATGGACTGCACCACCCCTGCACCATCGTCGTGAGCACCTTCGCCTACATCCCATGAATCGAGGTGGCCACCGGCAACAATGAAGCGATCTGGATGAAGGGAGCCACGAATCTCGGCCACCACATTGTAGGATTTTACATCGGGTAGTTTAGAACAGCTCTGTGTGAATCGAAACATTAAATCCGCATTCTTTTTGAGCATGGCGCTCAATCGATCAGCCCCCATTGTGCTTATTGCGCAACACGGAATCTGCGGGATGCTATCCTTGTATTTCATTGCGCCGGTATGCGGAAAATCATCAGTGGCGGTTGTCATCGACCGACAGATGGAGCCAACAGCGCCGAATTTAGCAGCCTCGCTTGGTCCTGCCCAGCGCTGATCTACCGCTTTACCATAGGCATCAAACACAAGAATTTCTTGCGGGTCCATAGGCCTGTTGAAAAAAACAATCTTGCCTTTTACTTTATCGCCGAGTAGTTCTAACTCGCTGAGCGCATGTATTTCGATGACTTGAGCCACAAGTCCTTCAGCAGGCGTAGCAATAGACCCACCAAGCGCAAGTATTGAAACCGCTGTTGGAGCTTGACCATTCACTTCGATGCTGGCTTGTTCAGTTTTTCCCCGCACCCAATGCGGAACCATTACTTCCTGCAAATAAACGGTATCCGGATGCAGCTCCGTCATTGTTTTTTGTGCCCATAGGACAGCTTTTTCAGCATTTGCCGAACCGCTCAAACGATTCCCGACACCCTTGCATAATTTTTCAAGATTGCCATAGGAAGAGCCGGATGCAAGTTCGCTATTGAAAAACTGTTTTATGACAGCACTGTCAGCTTGTTGAGCTTCTGAAGTGCTTGTCATCAACGAGCAGCACAACAAGCAACAAAATAGTACGTTAATGAAACGAGACATCATATGGAATCGGGTTAGTGCTTTGTAAAAGTATAAAAACACAAGCATAAACACGAATTTTAACAAACCCAAAACGCCTGCAAACAGCATCTTAAAAGCCAAATACGATTTCAAATTTTGTGTATATTTACTTTGAAAACCAAAACTCATTATTGTGAAAAAACGCAATAAAATTATCCTAGCAGCTTTCGGACTACTTCTTTTAATTGCGGCTTATAACATGCTCCCCATGGGATCGACTTCGGGCGGGGCGTCTATCCTCACAGAAGTTCAAAAGGGCACCTTTGAAATAAACGTCAACACTACCGGCGAGCTGCAAGCCAACAGTTCTGAAAATATCATGGGACCAAGTCGACTTCGGCAAATCGGTGTTTGGCAGGTAAAGATAACCGATTTGGTGCCAGAAGGAAGTCGTGTAAAAAAAGGCGACTATATAGGTATGCTGGATCGCTCTGAAATTTCAGGCCACTTGAAAGATCTTGAAAGTGAATTACAAAAGTCCGAATCTGAGTACACAAAAATAAAGCTAGACACAACCCTGGAGATGCGAATGGCAAGGGATGAGTTGATAAATCTCAATTCGGCCGTTGAGGAGAAATCCATTGTGCTTGAACAATCGAAATACGAGCCGCCGGCGATGATAAGACAGGCCCAGCTGGAAATGGAAAAAGCGCAGCGCGCCCATGAACAAGCAAAAAAGAATTATCAATTGAAACGGGAACAGGCGCTTGCCAAAATGAAAGAGGTTAGTGCCGCATTGTCGCAAGCACAGCGTAAATTCGAGGAAGCCAGCTCGGTAGTTGAGGAGTTTGAGATACATGCACCGAAGGACGGAATGCTTATTTATGAAAAGGACTGGGATGGTAAAAAGAAATTGGTAGGCACCACCATCAGCGCCTGGGATCCGGTTGTAGCCACCCTGCCCGACTTGTCCTCGATGATCTCAAAAACCTTTGTAAACGAAGTGGACATAAGCAAGATCAAAGTAGACCAACAGGTTGAGATTGGCATCGATGCCTTTCCGGAGAAAAAATTCAAAGGCAAAGTGATTGAAGTTGCCAATGTAGGCGAGCAGCGTCCGAAAAGCGACTCGAAGGTTTTTGAGGTAAAGATCAAAATGCAAGGCTCTGACACCTTATTGCGTCCTTCGATGACCACATCCAATAAGATTCTTACGGCATGTTTCAAGACTGTTCTACATATCCCTTTAGAATGCATTCACAACAGCGACAGCGTGAGTTACGTTTTTGTAAAAGAGGGGTTTAAGACTCTTAAAAAACAAATCAAATTAGGTTTGATAAATGATAGCGAAGCCATAATCACTAAAGGTCTTTCTGAAGGCGAAAAAGTTTATCTTTCAAAACCGGAAGATGCTGACGATTTGGATATTCAAAAGTTAAAATAAGCTGACGCGAAATGATAGAAAAGCACCTTTATCTTTTGCGCATGGCTTTCTCTGCTTTGATGATCAATCGTGTGCGGTCGTTTCTAACCGCACTTGGAATAATTTTCGGGGTAGCGGCGGTGATTTCAATGTTGGCCATAGGTCGAGGAGCCAAGCAGGAGATACTCGAACAAATGAAACAAGTTGGCGTAAACAACATTGTTATCAAGCAAGTAGTTGACAAGGAGGACCCCTCCGAAGAAAGCGAGAATACGCAAAAAAACAAGAAGTATTCATCGGGCTTATGCCTAGATGATGTTGCCTGCATTCAAGCAACCTTATCCTCTGTTAGCGCAGTGAGTCCGGAAGTGGAATATGAAACGCATGTATCAAGAAATGGACATCAGAAAGGCGCAAAACTCAATGGCGTTAGCCCCTCATACTTCGCGCTTTTCAATTTAAAAACCAGCGAAGGGAAATTGTTTTCCGAAGCACAAGAACGCAATGGAAATTCAGTTTGCGTCATTGGATTTGAAATTAAAAATCGTTTTTTCAGTGGTGAAGATCCGATTGGAAAACAAATCAAGTGTGGTGACTTGTGGATGGAGGTTATTGGCGTTTTGGAAGCGAGAGGCAAACACAATTCGGCTGAAAAAAACGCAGTGAGTTCGATCAACGAACAAGTTTTTGCACCCATGAACACCTTGCTATTGCGTTATAAAAACAGAGGTGCATTGACGGAGGCCATGATTAAATCGAGTGCAGATGACGAGGAGCAAAAGAAAAACACAGAAGGCCCCGGCACGCAACTAGACCGTATTACCGTGCAAGTTTCAAGTACTGAATTACTGGAACCCACCGCAGAGATTCTCGGCCGAATGTTGAACAGGAGACACAATAATCAAGCTGACTACGAGATCATCATTCCCGAATTATTACTTAAGCAAGAGCAAAAAACAAAGGATATTTTCAACCTGGTTCTCGGTGTCATAGCAGGTATTTCTTTGCTTGTTGGGGGAATTGGTATCATGAACATCATGTTGGCATCTGTGCTGGAGCGGGTTCGTGAAATTGGTCTACGGCTCGCCCTGGGAGCACGCAAGCGCGAAATTGAGATTCAGTTTATGGCCGAAGCGGCAATGATCAGTATTTCGGGTGGCTTAGCAGGCATTGTATTAGGCATTTCCATCTCCATCATCATTCAGCAGTTCACGGGCATACAAACCATTGTATCGTTTTTCTCCATCGCCCTTTCCTTCTTAGTTTCAGCAACTGTTGGTATTCTGTTTGGTTACATGCCCGCTAAGCGGGCTGCAGCTCAAGATCCTGTCACCTCGCTCCGTTATGAATAAGTCAAGCCTTTCCTACATGCTTCGAAAACTCATAATTTTCGGCTATTTTTTGATTTTCTTCTTTGTTGACCAGTCCATTTCAGCGCAAGAAGCACTGAACATGACTTTACCGGAGGCGGTTTCCATGGCTCGAGCAAACTCGCCGGCAGCTGCAGCAGCAAGACATCGCTTCAACAGTGGCTATTGGCAGTACCGCACGTTCAAAGCCAGCTTGATGCCCTACATGAGTTTGGATGCTACACTACCCGACCTAAATCGCTCTATATCGCGCATCACCCTACCCGATGGCCGCGATGCCTTCGTTAAAAGAAGTTTAGCGAACTACAGCTCAGGCATTTCAATTAAAAAACCATTGGGTTGGACAGGCGGCGAACTGTTTGTTAATACAGGACTGCAGCGCATTGATGTATTCGGAGATAGTCTGAACACATCCTACCTTTCCAACCCCTTAGTCTTTGGTATCCGCCAACCTTTGTTCGGCTTCAACAATTACCGATGGATGAAAAAAATTGAGCCTTTGCGATACGAAGAAGCGGAGAAAAGAAGTTTAGAGGATATGGAAAACATTGCCCTAGAAGCAACAGGTTATTTTTTCGATGTTATGCTAGCCACCTCTGATCTTTCCATTGCCCAGCTCAACGAAGCCAACAACGATACCATTTACAAGATAACCAAAGGCCGCTACAACATAGGAACCATAGCGGAAAACGATTTGCTGCAAATGGAATTAGCTTTGCTTAATTCGCATGCCGAAGTTACGCGCGCCCGATTAGCACTCGATGTGGCGCAATACAAGCTTCGCTCCTACCTTGGCATTAAAACCCAAGCCCCCATCATTCCAATTATTAGCGATAATTTACCTACAAGCAAAGCCACTTTGGATATTGCCCAGAGCGAAGCACATAAAAATCGCTCAGATGCTGTTGCTTACCAACGCAGAAAGCTTGAATCGGATCGTGATGTCGCGCAAGCGAAGCGAGAGAATCGACTCAACGTCAATGTCTTTGCAACCTATGGATTAACCCAAAACGCCTTGACGACCTCAGAGGTTTACAAGAATCCGCAAGATCAGCAGCAAGCTACCGTCGGCATACAAATTCCAGTGTTGGATTGGGGTCGAGCACGAGCGGAAATAAGCACCGCCAAATCCAACCGCGACTTAGTATATGCTACCACCGATCAACAAATAAGTGATTTTGACCAAGAGGTTTTTTTGAAGGTCATGCAATACAACCTGCAACACGATCAGCTTAGCATTGCAACAAAAGCAGATACGGTGGCCCAACAGCGGTATGAATTAACCAAACAACGCTATCTCATTGGGAAAATCGACATCACCCAACTCAACATTGCATCCACCGAAAAAGATCAGGCGAGAAGAAGCTATTTGGCTTCCTTAAGAAGCCTTTGGACCCTCTACTATCAGCTGAGGCTTATTACATTGTATGATTTTGAAACGAATAAATCGCTCAAAGACTAAGCAAAATCATACCTCAAAAAGCAAGAGCAATCACCTAGCGAGGTTTTAATAAGTACTTTTGCAAATTCTTGCCAAAAGAAACTCATGATGAAAAAACGGAACCATGCCCTCTTGCTTTTCTTGTTGGTATTTCTAACAGGTACTTTTGCGAAAGCACAAGACAACAACCTGATCCAATTTTCTGGTGTTGTGGTTACTGGTGATTCTTTAAAACCGGTGCCTTATACCAACATTATTATCAAGAACACATACCGCGGCACGGTCAGTGATTATTACGGCTTTTTCTCCTTTGTAGCTAAGAAAACCGACACCCTGGAATTTTCGTGTCTTGGCTACAAGACCTCTGAATACATTATTCCTGACACCTTACATTCAAACAAATACTCTTTGATTCAGATTCTCCGCACAGACACTTTTTTGCTTAAAGAAACCATCATTCGCCCATGGCCCACACAGGAACAATTTCACGAAGCGTTTATACGACTCAACATTCCTGATGACGATTTGGAGCGTGCAAAAAGAAACCTAGCACGTGCAGAGATGAAAGAGCGCATGGAGCAATCTGGCATGGACGGGAGTATGAACTATAAATATGCAATGCAACAGAAACAAAGTCAGCTTTACTACGTTGGACAATACGCCCCGAACAATCTGCTTAATCCTATTGCATGGGCCCAATTTATCCAAGCATGGCAGCGAGGTGACTTCAAAAAGAAAAAGAAGACGGAAGACTAATCCATGAAGCGATTACATTGCCTTTATATATCGTTTGCGGCGCTGCTTGTTTTATTGACATGCGCACAACCGCTCTATGCTCAGCACGAAGCAACCTTGTCGGGCACTGTTGTTGATTCAACGGGCAAGGCACTTCAAGCGGTTAATGTGGGCTTGCTAGGCAGTCCCAATGCTACCTCCACAAACGAACTCGGTTTTTTCAAACTGACTCTCCCTGCCGATTCAGATCTCGTCATCGGGCTTACTTTTGTGGGCTTAGCGCCCCAACAATTTAAGATGCGACTTAAAGCTGGCGAAGAGCGCTTGATTCAGCGCAAGATGGTCGCGCGTAGCACTGATCTTGCCGATGTCATTATTGAGGAACAGTCTGGTCGAAAGGACAACATGTTCCAGCTTGATCCAAAGTCCTTGCAGGTGATTCCTAACCCTACAGGCAATATTGAATCTATACTCAAAACCTTACCAGGCGTGTCCTCGAGCAATGAATTGAGTTCGCAGTACAATGTTCGCGGAGGTAACTTCGACGAGAATCTGGTGTATGTAAACGATATCGAAATTTATCGTCCATTTCTTATCCGCAGTGGTCAGCAAGAGGGATTAAGTTTTGTAAACTCAGACATGGTATCCTCTTTAACCTTTTCTGCAGGTGGCTTTGATGCAAAGTATGGGGATAAACTATCATCTGTTTTAGACATTCAATACATAAAGCCTACAGAGCGCAGCGGCATGGTAAGTGCTAGTTTATTGGGAGCCAACCTTGCCCTACAAGGCTTGAATCGTAAAAAAACCTGGACATACCTTTTAGGAGCGCGCCAAAAGTCCAATCAGTACATTTTAAAATCGTTGGATACCAAGGGCGATTACAAGCCCTCATTCACGGATATCCAATTCAATGTAACACACGACTTAAATAAGCATTGGGAGTTGGCCTGGCTTGGCAACTATTCGCACAACAAATACATCGTCATCCCACAAAATAGACAAACGGAGTTTGGCACCATCAACGAAGCGCTGCGATTAACAATCTACTTTGATGGCAGCGAAACGGACAGTTACGAAACCACCTTCGGCGCTTTTAAGGCAACTAACAAGCCCAATGATCGCCTCACGTTGAAGTATATACTATCCGGCTTCAACACCTATGAGAGCGAGACTTTCGACATCATGGGCCAATATTATATCGATGAGTTGGAGCGCGATTTCGGCAAGTCGAATTTTGGCGATGTCGCGTTTAACCGCGGTGTTGGAACCTACCTTATTCACGCCCGTAATTATTTGAATGCCACGGTCACAAACGAAGAACATAAGGGCAGTTATAAAGGCAAACACAATCTTGTTCAGTGGGGATTAAAAGCCCAACAAGAATGGATCAATGATAAATTAAATGAATGGACAATGATTGACTCGGCCGGGTATTCATTGCCTCATGTGCTCGATTCTGCTGGCTATTCCAATGCAAGCGCCCAGCCCGATCAAGCACTTGCATTGAACCAAAGTTTAAACAGCAAAATCAGTTTGGCCACCAACCGTTACAGCGGCTTTGTGCAAAACACATGCTCCTTCAACGACAGCTCGCGATTTTCATTGACTACGGGCGTTCGTTTTAATTATTGGGATTTCAACAAACAAACAGTCATCAGTCCACGCGGAGCGCTATTCTATCATCCACATTGGAAGCGAAGCATGGTGTTCAGAGCATCGGTGGGTGTGTATTACCAACCGCCATTTTACAAAGAGTTGCGCGATTTTGAAGGTCAGCTTAACAGCTCTATTAAAGCACAGCAATCTATTCATTATGTGCTCGGCGCTGACTATTATTTCAAAGCATGGAACAGGCCTTTCAAGTATGCCGCCGAGGTTTATTACAAGGAGCTTAACGACATCATCCCCTACAAAGTTGAAAATGTTCGCATTCGCTACTTCGCACAAAACAATGCAAAAGGATATGCACAAGGGATCGATATGCGCCTTAATGGAGAATTTGTGAAGGGCGTGGAATCCTGGGCTAGTCTTTCTGTGATGCAAGCCATGGAAGACATCTCCAATGATTTTTATGTAAAAAATTACAATTCAGACAATGTAAAAATAGTTCCTGGATACACCTTAAACGACTCCATTGTTCGCAGCGATACGATTCGGCCAGGCTTCATACCAAGACCAGCCGATCAGCGGGTTAACTTTGGTCTTTTCTTTCAAGATTACCTTCCAAAATTTCCGAGCTTTAAAATGCACATGACCTTGCTATTTGGCACCGGCTTGCCATTTGGGCCGCCGGGGAAAGATCGTTGGAAGGATGTTTTACGAATGCCTCCCTATCGTCGTGTAGACATCGGTTTTTCCAAACAAATATTAGGAGGCAATTCCAAATGGAATCCAAAAGGAAAGCTCATGAATCAATTCACATCAATTTGGCTGAGTGCTGAGGTATTTAATCTTTTGGGAGTAAGCAACACGGTTTCCTACCTTTGGGTTACCGATGTTACCAACCGCCAATACGCAGTGCCTAACTACCTCACGTCAAGGCAGCTGAATGTTCGCTTGAATGTTAAATTTTAACAAAGAGGTTTAACCGTTTTAAAACAACCACGATGATAAACGACGAAGAAAAAATCCGCAGGGCATTTGCCGATAAAGATTGGCAGGAGATCAAAACGGCCGACACGTGGCAACTGTTTAAAATCATGGCGGAGTTCGTCGACGGCTTTGATAAATTAGGAAAAATTGGTCCTTGCGTTTCGATATTCGGTTCGGCACGAACAAAAACAGACAACCCCTACTATCAACTTGCTGAGGAGATAGCCTTTAAGCTCACTCAAGATGGCTACGGCATAATCACAGGTGGAGGTCCTGGTATAATGGAAGCTGCAAACAAAGGCGCACAAAAAGGCAAGGGTAAATCGGTTGGGCTTAATATCGAATTGCCCCATGAGCAGTCATCAAATCCGCACATCGACATTGACAAACTGATCACTTTCGACTACTTTTTTGTAAGGAAAGTGATGTTTATGAAATACGCCCAAGGCTTCGTTGTACTTCCGGGAGGCTTTGGCACCATGGATGAGTTGTTTGAAGCGATAACCTTGATACAAACAAAAAAAATCGCCCGTTTTCCAATAATTTTAGTTGGACATAAATACTGGGAAGGACTTCTGGATTGGATAAAACAAACCCTCCTTTCAGAAGGAATGGTTAGTGAAGCCGACCTCGATCTTTTCAAATTAGTAGACACCGCTGAAGAAGCGGTTAAGGCGATTAACGGCTTCTACTCCAAGTACATCCTGAAGCCAAACTTCTAACAAAAGCCTGTCTGACAGCATTTTAGGCATATAATCGAGGATTGCTTTGCATCTTTATATTAGTGTGAGTATTTCGCAAATATTCTTTACTTTTGTTAATTAAAGATTTAACGAACCAAAGCTCAAGGGATTTTTACGAATTTCTTGCAAGTAAAAAACGATGCCAAAAACAATACGACACTTCAGCCTCATTTTGAATTTTTTAATTCTCCTTTTGCCTTTTCTGGTTTTAGCAGGTGAAACGGTGACTGTTAACCAAGTAGTTCCAAGCCAAGTCGAATCGGGCAAGGAATTTAACATCGAGGTGGAGATCAGCAAAGGCGCAATTGCTGGCTTTGCAAAATACCAGATTGAATTACCCGATGGTATAAGTGTTAAGGAAGGCGATTCAAAAGGCGCATCCTTCACCTTTGCAGATCAAAAAGTGAAATTTATTTGGATGAGCCTTCCTGCAGACGCAAGCTTTAAAATTAACTTCAAAGCTACCGCGATACTTGCCGGCACATTTACAATACCAGGCACATTCTCCTATGTTGAGAACAACGAGACACAGAAAGCCAAAGCAAACGCAACTGCGTTAACGGTAGGTGCTAGTGGTGGATCAACAGCAGTTGCAATAACCGAACCTGTGAAGAAAGAAGAGCCGGTAATAGCCGAAAAACCAAAGGAAGAAGCCGCGTCGAAAATAGAAACTCCAATAACACCAAAAGCAGAAGAGAAAGCAGTTGCAGTTGAAACACCGCAAGCTTCTAAGGCTGAAGAAAAGGCGCCGGTAATTGAAGAAGTGAAGGCGCCAGTAAGTGAGACGAAGCCGGAAGCAAAAAGCGAAACAGCACCAACATCTAGTCAAGGCACGGGGGCAGCAGCTGTAGTTCCAACACCAGCATCAACGCAGGTAATAGAAGAGCCTAAAGTAGAACCGATGGTGGTTTCTGTAATTAATTCCAAAGGCAGCTCGAAGGGAGTTTCCGCAACACCGAGTGCTGTTAAAACAGAGCCTAAAGCAGTAGCAGACAACACCAAACCAAGCAGTTCGGGCATTGTATTCCGAGTGCAGTTGGGTGCCACACACAGCGAAGCAGATAAAGACAGCCTGCAGCAAAAAACCGCTGCTTCTCAGATTTTCATTGAAAACAGCAACGGTTGGTTCAAATTCTCCGCCGGTTCTTTTGCTTCTTATTCTGAAGCGCGTGACTATCGTAATGAGATGAAGACCAAAGGAATAGCTGGTGCATTTATCATCGCCATCAAGAACGGAACTGTAATGAATCTCCAGGACGCATTGAAAGAAGCTCATCAAAAATGGGTTCCTTAATCGCTTATAAAAAGAAGCAAAGCCATGCAATTAAAAGCCACACAATCTACCGCCGCACTCTTGTTTTCGCTGCTTTTGATTTCCAACGTTGTTCGCTCCCAAAGCAACGAGGAGATTAAAGACACCACCTTATTGTCAACCCGAGCCTCATCCCCTGCAACTAAAACCGACACGTCGGCCAAGGTGCAAAACTGGCTTCCTGAAATCGGGTTTGGCGCTGGCATGATGAGTTTCTTTGGCGACATTAAAAGCCAAAAGAACACACAGCCAATTCGCTATCGTGCAGGCTACGAGATTACTGTAGAGAAGACTTTTTTCAACAACCTCGAAGTATCCTTAAATGGCCTTTTTGGTAATCTGTATGGCAATCAACGTGAGCCGGGAAATAATGTAAATTTCAAATCCAGTACAACAGCATTTGGTTTAAACTTCTGCTACAACTTTTACACTCCTTTTTACCACCATGCAAACAAGCCGCCATTTTTAACTCCCTACATTGGCGTTGGCTGGAATTACTTACTCTATAAAACCAGTACGGACTTGATTGACCGAAATGGCAACTCCTACTACTACTGGAGCGATGGATCAATCATGGACACCCCTCAAAACGCGGCGGGTTATATTTATTCAAATCCGGTTAGTCGTGATTACGATTACGAAACAGCGCTAACCAAGGGAGGGACGCTAAGCATCCCTGTGCAAGCGGGTGTCAAGTTTCATCTTGATGATCGTACGAGCATGAATCTAGGCGCGGTTTATCATCTTACACAAAGCGACAAGATAGACAATCTTGAAACTGGCAAGAAGGACAATTTCTTATTTACGCATATCACCTTGTCGTATAATCTCGGAGCCTCGCCTTATCAAAAGCAATTCGAAGGGAACGACGAGCAATACAAAGATGTCGATTTCCTTGCTTTAGAAAACGAAGACAACGATGGTGATGGAATCAAAGACTTCGGCGACAAGTGTGGTGGTACCCCTCCGGGCACTCAGGTAGACGCTGATGGATGTCCTTTGGATGATGACAAAGATGGTGTTCCAAATTATTTGGATTTGGAAGCAAACACGGTGCTTGGCTCGCAAGTGAACGATAAAGGTGAAGCTATAACCGATGCCTATATCGACAAGAAAAACGCGGAAGAAGAGGCTTTTATAAATGGTGTTCAAATAGCTGACATCATCAAAAGTATCACCTATAGTGAGGGTAATGGAACCGATGTTTCAAGTCCTTACGGAAGTCGCCTATACTTCGACCAAGCAAACAAGCAGGGCGTGTCTTTTAAAGTTCAGCTCGGTCGATTTAAAGATGGTATTCCGCCAGACCAAGTAGAGGCCTTCATGCGAATTCAAGACATCACTAATTTTGTAGATAAAGATGGATATACCGTTTACACGGCTGGTGCTTATGGAAGCAAATTAGCAGCAACAAGCCGCCGTGATGAGTTGCGCGAGCGAGGCATGAAGGGCACATCTGTCATCGCCGTGGACAAATCAGGCAATTTAGTTGACCCGAATACGGCTGAGCCAGACTTTGCTTCTTCCGTATTTGGTGGAAGTACTTCGTATGAGCTTATCTACAAAGTGCAGCTGGGTGCTTTTAGCGGCAAGGCGGCTGAAGAAACCTTTAAAAGTATTGAGCCCCTATCGAAAGAACCTGGCCCTAACCACTTATTGCGTTACATGGCAGGATCATTTAGCAATTACAACCAAGCAGCCGCGTTTAAAAACAGCATGATAGCAAAGGGTTTTGATGGTGCTTTTGTGGTTGCCTTTAAAGATGGTCGTCGTCTTGACATGATTAAAACCAACGGAGGTAATATGCCTCAGCCGGAATCGGGCAGCGAAAGTCAAAAACCCGTCTTCAAGGTACAGTTGGGTGTTTATAAGAAAAGCTTGCCAGAGCAAGTATTATCCCTTTACAACAGTTTCGACAAGCTAAGCCAGAGCTCGGTAGGCAATGGTCTTACTAAATATATTGCAGGCTCCTTCACTACCTATGATGAAGCCTTGCGTTATAAAGAAGACATGATTCAAAAGGGTATCAAGGGAGCATTTGTGATTGCGTTTATTGGCGATCGTCAAGTTCCACTAACTGATGCGATAATGCTTATTAAATAGTTGCCCTTAAAGGTAACTCGATTACAGCCTATGAATTGTATAATTGTAGATGATGATACCATGAGCCGCGCAGCAGCACGGCATTTTGTGGAACGATCCGGCTTGCTAAACCTGGTTGCAGAGTGCGAGAATGCAGAAGACGCCATGTCGGTGCTTTCACGCGAAAGCGTAGACTTGGTTTTTTTGGATGTCAACATGCCAGGCATGAGTGGAATAGACCTCATAAAGAACTTAGAGACCAAGCCCTATTTTATTTTAATAACGGCAAAGAAAGAGTATGCCATCGAGGCGTTCGAACAAAACGTTCTTGACTACCTGCTAAAACCATACACCTATCCACGCTTTTTAAAAGCGGTAGAGCGAGCTATCAGCAAACGCAATCAAACCAAGCAGACGAGTAGTTTCATCGAGGACTTGTTTGTCAAGGTTGAAAATGGTCGATTGATGAAAATCAAAGCGACTGACATTTTATATATTGAGGCTTTGGCCGACTATGTGGTGATCAATGCGGTAATCAACAAAACGCAAGAGAAATTTACCATTCATAGCACGATGAAGGGCATCGAGAGCAAGTTGTCGCAGAACGACTTTTTACGCGTTCACAGATCGTTTATAGTGCGACTAGACAAGATTACAGAGTTAGAAGAGAATACACTAAACGTATCCCACAACCTAATTCCTATCGGCCGCTCGTATCGTGCTGATCTTAACAACCGCCTAAATTTTATTTAGGCCTATTCTATTTTTTATTCGATAACAAACTGCCCATTCTCAAGATGAGCAGCGCCACGTACTGAATAAAAGTATACCCCACTTTGCAAAGACTCGGTCGAGATTTCGCAGGAGCCAACGAAGGTCTTTTTTATCACTTCTTTTCCAGCTGCATCATAAACGAGGATGGCGAATGTTGCTTGCAAGGCAGACTTAATGACGATTGCTCCACCCTTTACGGAAGGGTTAGGATATACCACGAAGGCATCGCTGTAGTTTTCTGATTTAACATGACGAACAGTTGTTATTGTCGAACCTAGGTTACACACCGATAACTGCCCAAGTGTGTCGCAAGCAATTGGACCATGATATGTAAGAGACGCATCATTGCTCGAGGTTGCGACATCCGCACTGTCAATAGCTGTGCTCCATGTAGCACCATCTGCATTATGAGAACGGGTGAACAGCTGAAACAGATGCGGATTAGCGGCATCTGCCGTCGAAACAACACCTACGCTATCAAGGAAAATCTGATCGGGATTACTTACCGTTGCGTTGACTCCATAGTTATCCAATATCCAATAACTGCGTGCTGGAGTATATGGTACGGGCAGTTCATCCGGATGCAGATTAATGCGCGAGGCAACCACTTCGCCATTTGGAACTGTCGCTCCTGTAGGAAAGGAAAGTTGAAGACCTGTTCCAACGAAGGACGTATTTCCACTAGCGAAAATGTTTGTGCGAAAGCTAGTTCCACCACCGAATGGACCGGTTGAAGTGACACGCGATGCGCCGCTCATTAATGAAGCGTGCTTCACTCCTGCCCTGTCGGTAATAAGTCCAGCACTTTCATTAAATTGATAGTACGCTACCAGCGAGGCATCTAGCTGTGGCTTGCGTGTCAGGTGCATGAGTTCACGCACTTCATTTTGAGTCATAGCGCGTTTGTAAATAGACACTTCATCGATTTGCCCGGTGAAATACCTATCGCCACAACAAGGATCGAGTCCAATTAATAGGTTCGAATCAAAAGCAGCTGTATCGCAAGGATTTACATCGGAGAAACCAACGCCATTGACATACACCGTTGCGGAGGTAGGACTAACAACAAGGGCAATATGCGACCATTCTTTATCAGGAACAGTTAGCCCGGTAGCAATCCACCAACGGTTTCCATTCCAATGAAAACGAATCTCATTGGTTGTTAGAATACTAAGACCGCACGTAGAAAGGTCGCTTCTTGTAAAAACCAATCCAGCCCAATCGTGCTGTGTGCCATCTGGCTTTATCCATGCAGAAAGGGTAACCTGATTGGAATTTAAATTCAATGGATCCGCCGAAGCATAGCCCGTTGCGCCGTCTGTTTTCAGCGCATTACCAGGCACCTCCTCAGGAGCGCATCCGTTGTAAACACTAATAAAATTCGTTCTTGTTTGCGAGTCTGTGCCATAGGCATCAGCAACCGTTAGAGAAGCACTATACGAACCTGGCGATGAATAAACGACTTTGGGGTTGCGCAAGCTTGATGAAGAAGGATTTCCCCCTGGAAAGGACCATAGCCAGGTTGTATTACTATCCGTCACCGCAGAGTGATCCAAGTAGTATATCGTATCGCGGGTGCAATAGATGGTGGTAGAATTAGCTGTCAAGGTGGCTTTTACAGGCGAATGTTCGATCAAGGGCGCCTCCCAGATACTGCGGTTTGTGGCATTTCGTATTTTTTGTTCCTTATAATCGATTAACACACCTACCGAACTAATGTTTACGGGAAGGCCGCTGTTAAAGAGCAACCAATCGGTCATGCTTTGTTTGCGGTAGTAAACACTTCGGCGTGTTCCGATATAGACAGCATCAAGCCCACGTTGGTATTCGATGTTGGTTATGTATTCGCCGTTCAAGGTTGCTGTTGTTAAATTCGACCAAGTAGCACCACCATCCAGTGTTTGAAACACTTTGTAGCCATTCAGGTTATTATAGGTATCACTTTGCGGTGTGCGAACGAGCCATAGCTTTCGATCGTCCTCGGTACTAATGGCTATATCGAATGGCGCCCAAAGGTTGGCGTTGTTAAATGTAGCATTGGATGGTGTGATGTTCACCCATGTAACTCCACCATCGGTTGTTTTATAAAGCAGTTTATTACTCCACCAACCTGGGTATAGCACAGCATACATCACCTTTGGATCTTGCCAAGAAAGTTCAATGCTTGTAACCTTACCGCTTCCGAAGTTATGGTATTCGTTATAGGTTGCACCATTGTCCTCCGACTTCCAAATGCTTGAGCCATTGGCGATAAATACCACGTTATAGGCAAAAGGACTATATTCTTGATCAGCCGATTCGCCAATGACATAGGATGAAGAAGGAAGCATCCCGGAGGCCATCTGGCTAAGACCAGCATTAGCATCACCACTGAGTTTGTGTTTACCGTAATCCGAAAAAATTATTCGTGGATAGCCATAATTGACTGATCCAAGCACATTGTCACCACCCATCGTAGAAAGCCAACCGTTAGCATACACATCGTTGTCTTTTAACAATGTACCGTTGTGATAAGTGCCGCCAACCATAACTTCGTCGCCATCCCATTCGCCCATACCAAAGCCCCAAAAGTCGGTGCCAGCAATACCAAATTGCTTGCGCGAAACGGTATCGTATTGCGTTGACGAATAAAATATTCCACCATCACAGGCCCACCACCAATCGTTTCCATAAAAATGACAATCGTGAATATCAGCATGGATATAGTTGACCTTATCCGATTGACTCCACTTAGCAGGACAGTAGAAATTAGAGCCGCCATCGTACGAAACCCAATGGTTGACGGCATTCGCATGAACCTCATTTGAATCAAAAGGTGAAACCTCAAGCGCTAAATCGTAATAGTATTGTCCTCCATCATCATCCCCATGCTCACTCCAACCACACAGGTTTTTATTTGTTGACGAATCGGGCACACCACCAGGACCGCTTCCACAACAATTGAAGCTCCAGTGGTCGCCAGCGTCGTGGCTGACATAAATTCCATAAAGACCAGAACCACCATTAGATGCACCGGTGGCGAAGGCATAAACGATATTTGGAGCCGCTGGTGTTACCGCGATTTCAGTACGCTTCTGCTCTTCGGGTGCAACGGCAAGCGGAAAGCCTGTATTATTATTTATAAAACTAAGTCCGCCGTTAATGGATTTGTAAAACTCAGTACGAATACCTGTTTGACGAATCGCATAGAGGGTATTGGGGTCGCCTGGTTTGAATTCAATCTCTTGCCAAATACCGCTAGCGAGTGTATCCCAGGTAGTACCAGCATTTGCCGAGTAATAAAGGCCTTGTTCGGTGGCAGCCCAAAGGCGTTGGTTATTGATTGGCGACATAACAATATCGTTAGCATCGATAAAAGATGCT
>CANFOZ010000036.1 GCA_947448795.1 Bacteroidota bacterium | reverse complement strand
TGTGAGTTCAAGTGATAAGTGCAATTTTTTCTGAGAATACTTGGTTAGGTGTTTTGTATTTGAATTTTCTAACAGGGCGATTATTTAATAATTCTTGAACCCGATAAACTTGCTGATGATTAATCTTTGTAAGATCTGTTTTCTTTGGAAAAAATCTTCTGATCACTCCAATTCGATTCTCAACAGAACCCTTATCCTGAGAGGTATATGGCCGAGTGAAGTAGGTTTTTACATCCAAAGTATTTGCAACTTCTTCATGGTTCGTAAAAGCTTTATCGTTATCGAAAGTAATTGTTTTGATCCAATCGTTTGAGTCTTTGTAAATATTTAAGAGGGATTTTGTTACCTCTTTACTTTCTTTTGATTTAAGTAACCTCAATCGTGTATGAAGACTTGCCCTATCAATCGTAACAAGCAGAGCTCCCTGATGGTTTTTGCCAATCATCAGATCAACTTCCATATCCCCAATTCTTTTTCTTTTAGCCACAATTTTTGGTCTTTGTTCGATCGATACTCTGTTCGCAATTACTCCTCTGTTATCCCTTCTGTTGCCCCGTTTTCGGCGCCTTCGGCCATGAGCAAGAAATTTATAAAGCTTCTTATCCTGTCGTCCTTCGCGTTTATTGCCGTGTTTGTTTTCCCATATCCAGTGGTAGATCCATTCGTGACTCACAAACTCCCCAAAATCTTTTTTTCCTTCGATGCTGATCAGTTCCGGGCTCCATCGATCATTCTGCAATTTATCCCGACTGTAATGTTTCATCTCATCGGAAAAACGTGTGAATTTGGGTTTAAGTTTATGCCGCAAATTTGTCTTTTGTTGAGCATTCTTTGCTGCATAACATTTTGCGCCCTTTCCTCTTTTAGGAATATTCCTGGCAAGCTCTCGACTGATGGTCGATTCCGACGTGCCAATAATTACGGCAATTTCTTTCTGTTTCTTTTGCGCTTTAACCAGCGCTTCGATTTGATACCTTTGCTCTTGACTGAGGTGAGTGTAGTTTTTTTGCATTGCAACTCAAAGATTACGCTTCTCAGCCAAACTTTCATCGGGGACCCTCAAAGTCCCCGTGAAAGTTTAATCTTTAAATTGCACTTATTAGTTTAACACAGCTTTATCATTTTGCAATAAACCTGGTCATTCTCAAATATGACATTTTTGCTTCATTTTTACCAACCTTTCATGGCCAATAAAAAGCCGCTAGTTTAAGGAATTGTCAAAAAAGCAGGGTAGCCTTTTCTAGGCTAGGGATAAGGTGGCTTTAAAAAAGCACAACAAGCGCTACCGAAAAAAAAGAGCGGGCCATTAAGACCCGCTCTCTACATTCACTTATTTATTCTTATTAGTAGGTCGCAACTTGCGTGCAGGAGTTTCCGTTAACGGTAAAGTTAACATAGTTAGACACGCCAGTTGTTTCGAAGCTATATTGGTAAGAGCCTTGCTCGAGTGTAAGTGTAACGAGTCCAGCGGCACCACAGGTAGCAGAAGAAACGAGGGTATTTAGCGTACCCACAGTGCTTCCGTGGTTATCGATGATGGTTACGGGAGTTAGGTAATAGGGGTTATAAAAAACAACCTGTCCTGTTGGCTTTTGTATATCAACCACTTTCTTGGCATCGTCGCTGTGGTTGCCGTTTTTTGATTTCACATGCAGGTTGATGGTTAGTTGGCCAGTCGTAGAATAAAACGATTGGCTGTAATAATCCAATACCAGATCGGCATTCTGCGTAGTATAGGTTTTGCTATAATACAGGTTATCGGAGATGGTCCATTCATAGCTTGCAGCATCCGTTGAGCAAGAGGTGAGGTGCATCGTTTCGCCATCTCTATAGACATCTTTGTCGGTAGTTAAACAGGCGACTGGTTTTTTTGTGCAAGAAGTAAAAATGATCGCTCCGATTAACAGAAACGCCAAGCTACATTTTTTGAAGCTAAATTTTTTCATGGGTGTTTTTTAAAAATTAGTATTTGATTTTGGTTGGCGCAAAGATAGAAAACGGGATTAAGAGTGAGAGCGATGCCTCGGGAGCGTGCCTCTGGAAAAATCTTGTATTGGGCTGTTCACAAACTCACACCTCACACTCACACTGATTTTTGTGTGGGTTGGTGTCCCGATGCCTCGGGAGGGTGTGGAGGGAAAATCTTGTATTTGAGATGTTCAGGAAATGAACTCTTTGCAGTGTGAGTTTCAGTCCCGATGCCTCGGGAGGGTGTGGAGGGAAATTCATTGTGAATTAAGGGTTTTCTCAACACTCACACTTCACACTCACACTGATTTTGTACCCGGGGCGGGATTTTGTCCCTGCGGGACAAGTTCCCTATAGGTCGTGGAGTGGATCAAAAGCAACAAGCTATGCTTGTTTATTTCTTCGCTTAAGCGAAGCATAAAGCAAGCTTTTGCTTCGCCTGCGCTACGAAATCGTCGCTTTGCGACGTTTCCTTTTGATCATCATGTACCCGGGGCGGGAATCGAACCCGCACAACCTTACGATTATTGGTTTTTGAGACCAACGCGTCTACCGATTCCGCCACCCGGGCTTTTTATATCGAAAATTGAATAATCAAAAGAATTTCCGATGAATCGTCTGCAAAAGTAGTCATTTATTTTAGCTCGGCAAACAATTTTTTGGGTATTTTTGATATGTTCGGGTAATTTTATTACCTTTGCATCCCTTTTTAAAACTGTGGAAAAAGCATCCTCCCTCGTCAAACTCGTCTCCGGACAAGCTACTCGTTATCTCGCTGAAGAGATCGCGACCAGCTTTGGCCAGCCTTTGGGCGACGTAACCATCTCCCGTTTTAGCGACGGCGAGTTTCAGCCTTCGCTGGACGAAAGCGTGCGTGGATGCGATGTGTTCATCATTCAATCCACCTTTGCTCCTTCCGATAATCTGCTGGAGCTTTTGATGGTGATCGATGCTACCAAGCGTGCATCTGCTCACTACATCACCGCCGTTATTCCGTATTTCGGATTCTCACGCCAAGATCGCAAAGACAAGCCGCGGGTGCCTATCGCATCCAAAATGGTGGCTAACCTGCTCACCGCAGCAGGTGTTACCCGTATCATGACGCTCGACCTACACGCTCCACAAATACAGGGCTTCTTCGATATTCCGGTGGATCACCTGGAAGCGGCCACCGTTTTTATACCTTATATAGAGGCGCTCAACTTGCCTAACCTCACCATCGCTGCGCCTGACATGGGCGGCACCCACAGAGCTATCGGCTACGCTAAATACTTCAATGTGGAGATGGTTATCTGCGACAAACACCGTAAGCGTGCTAACGAGATTGCCAGCATGACCGTCATCGGTGATGTGGAAGGCAAAGACATCGTTATCATCGACGATCTGGTTGACACCGCTGGAACCTTGACCAAAGCAGCCGAGCTGCTCTTCGATAAAGGCGCTAACAGTGTACGCGCTTTCTGCACACACCCTGTGCTGTCGGGCGAAGCCTACGAGCGCATCGAGCATTCGCGCCTCACCGAGCTGGTTGTGTGTAACACTATCCCGCTAAAGAGAACGTCTCCAAAGATTCGTGTTATCTCTGTTGCCGACCTTTTCGCTAAAGCGATACACGCCGTGTACTCGCACGAATCGATCAGCGACCTTTTTGTAAAAATGTAATATCAATAGCTTAGACATATCCATTCATTTAATACCTATTTATCATGAAATCAATTGCAATTAAAAGTTCCGTTAGAACAGTGCTCGGTAGTAAAGAAGCATCCCTTCTTCGTAGAAGCGGCATAGTGCCTTGCGTGCTTTACGGTGGAAAAGAAGTAATCCATTTTTCTGCTCCAGAAATGGAGTTTAAAAAACTGGTTTACACACCAGACGTTTACACTGTTGACCTGAATGTGGACGGCAAAGAATACAAAGCGATTATGCACGATATCGATTTTCATCCGGTAACTGAGCGCATCGTACACATTGATTTCATGGAGCTCAATCAAGAGAAGCCAGTAATCATGCAGATTCCAATTAAACTTATCGGTACCTCACAAGGTGCTCGTGAGGGTGGACTGCAAGTGAACAAATTGCGCAAGCTGAAAGTGAAAGCATTGCCTGCAAACCTTCCTGATCGTATCGAAGTAAATATCGAGAAAATGGGTGTTGGTAAAGCTATCCGCATCGCCGATTTGTCTATTCCAAACATCGAGATTCTCGATGCTCCGAACAACATCATCACTGCTGTGAAGATGGCTCGTACGGTTGTTGAAGACAAGAGTGCTGCAACTGACGCCAAAGGCGCCAAGAAAGAAGAAGCTAAGAAGTAATCTTCTAATACGCTATTCGGATACGAATATACGTCCGGCGTCCACGCGACTCCTTCGTGTATTCGTATTCTTTTTTTTAACCCCATCCCCTCGTGAAGTACCTTATCGCCTGCTTGGGCAACATCGGAGACGAATACACAGAAACCCGACACAATGCGGGCTTCAAGGTGGCCGATGCCTTGGTGGAAGACCTGTCGAAAAGCAGTCCTGTGGCTTTTGCTACCGAACGCTACGGTGCTGTGGCCTTTGCCCGCTTTCGCGGCAAGCCCTTGGTTATCCTCAAGCCGTCTACATACATGAACCTCAGCGGCAACGCGGTGGCCTATTGGATGCAAAAGGAGAACATCTCCAAAGACAACCTCTTGGTGATCACCGACGATTTGGCCTTGCCCTTCGGAACCTTACGCCTTAAGCCCAAAGGCAGCGACGGTGGACACAATGGACTGCGCAGCATTCAAGACCTGCTAAAGAGCACCGATTACCCGCGCCTGCGCTTTGGCATCGGCAGCGAATTTCAAAAAGGCAAACAGGTGGATTATGTGCTGGGCCAGTGGAACGAGCAAGAGAAGCCTGCGCTTGCAGCCCTTACATCCCAAGCTGTAGAAACAATAAAGAGCTTTGTTACTGCAGGCCTCGGCTTGACAATGACCCAGTTCAACAAATAAAACAATCCGTTAAGGTAAAAAGCATAGCTTTGCATAACGATAGTCGCCCTTATTGCATGAAAAAAGTCCTTTTCCCTTTGTTGCTCATCCTGCTTGCTTGCTCCAGTAAGGCGCAGGTTTTATCGATGGGTGCAGCTTTTGAGAAGTCGAAGCTTACGCAGCATTGCGAGGGACTCACTATCGATTTCGCGATAAGCCCGGCCATCAATGCTGGCGAAATGGCTTTTGCGGATGCCTCGATTGGGGCGGCTAGCTATCTTTGGAATTTCGGCGATGCATCGCCGCTTGAAAAAAGCATCAACCCTCACCATACCTACACGCACAACGGCGTTTTCGAAGTGTGTCTGAAAGCAACAAGTCCGAGTGGATGTGCGGATTCGCTTTGCAAATCGGTAACTGTTTCAAACATGAGCATCGAGCAGCTCAGCTCAGAAATCTTGCTCTCGGTGAGTCCGAACCCTACCAGCGGCGTCATCAATGTGGATGTGACGAACATGAATGTGAAAAACTCCGCCATCAAGGTGTATAGCATCATCGGCAAGGAGCTGGAGCACTTGGATGTGAACGAGGTGTCGCAAGACCTATACCAGATCGACCTTTCGAGAGAGGTGGACGGATTTTATTTCGTGCGCGTGCAAACACCAAAAGAGGTGTTCACCTGGCGTGTGGCCTTGAGCCGCTAATCCTTTATTTTATCGCCCTTCGGGCAAAACAAAACAACAGCTTAGGCTTTCACGCTTGCGTCGATCTTCTCGCGCAGGATACTTGCAATTTTGTCCATCGGCACGCGCTCTTGCTGCATGCTGTCACGGTGGCGGATCGTGGCCGTGCCATCTTCAATCGTTTGATGATCGATGGTTACGCATAGCGGTGTGCCTATGGCGTCCTGACGGCGGTAGCGTTTGCCAATCGAATCCTTCTCGTCGTATTGACACATGAAATGTGGCTTCAGCGAATGAAAGAGCTCCAAGGCGCGATCGGGTAAGCCGTCTTTTTTAACCAGGGGCAAAACGGCCACTTTAACCGGCGCCAAGAAATCAGGCAGGCGAAGCACCACGCGTTCGTTGCTTTCCTCGCCTTCTTGGGTGTTGAGCTTCTCTATCTGAAAGGCCGTGGAAAGCACGGCAAGGAAAAGACGATCGAGACCAATGGATGTTTCCACCACATAGGGAATATAACTCTCGTTGTCCTCCGCATCGAAGTAGCGTAGCTTTTTGCCCGAAAACTTCTCGTGAGACGACAGATCGAAGTCGGTGCGGGAGTGAATACCCTCCAGCTCTTTAAATCCAAAAGGGAACTCAAATTCGATGTCGCAGGCCGCATTGGCGTAGTGGGCCAACTTGATATGGTCGTGGAAGCGGTATTTTTCAGACGAGATGCCCAAAGAGTTATGCCATTTCATGCGGGTCTCTTTCCAACGCTCATACCATTCGAGCTCCGTGCCCGGCTTCACAAAAAACTGCATCTCCATTTGTTCGAACTCACGCATGCGAAAGATGAACTGACGCGCGACGATCTCGTTGCGGAAGGCCTTGCCTGTTTGTGCGATACCAAACGGAATCTTCATACGGCCGGTCTTCTGCACATTCAAGAAATTAACAAAAATACCTTGCGCTGTTTCAGGGCGTAGGTAGATAGTAGCTGCTTCTTCGCTTACCGAGCCCATGGCCGTGGAGAACATCAGGTTGAACTGACGCACCTCGGTCCAGTTGCGGGAGCCAGAGACAGGGCACACGATTTCGCAATCGATGATGAGTTGGCGCACATCCGCTAAGTCGTTTGCTTCTAAAGCGTTTTTGAAGCGGGTGTGTATGTCGTTGAGCTTGGTCTGATTTTCAAGTACGCGGGCATTGGTGCTGCGGAAAGTCTCTTCGTTGAACGACTCGCCAAAGCGCGCTTTGGCTTTCTCAACTTCCTTGGTGATCTTGGCTTCGATCTTGGCCATGTGGTCTTCAACAAGCACATCGGCACGGTATCTTTTCTTGGAATCTTTATTGTCGATCAAGGGGTCGCTGAAGGCATCCACGTGTCCAGAAGCCTTCCAGGTGGTAGGATGCATGAAGATAGCGGCGTCGATGCCTACGATATTCTCGTTCATCTGCACCATGCTTTTCCACCAGTAGTCGCGGAGGTTCTTCTTCAGTTCGGCACCGTATTGGCCATAATCATAAACGGCACTTAGTCCGTCGTAGATCTCGCTCGAAGGGAAGATATAACCGTATTCCTTGGAGTGCGAGATGATGTTTTTAAAGAGATCTTCGTTGTTTGCCATAACGCAAAGCTATAGGTTTTAAGGGAAATTTCATCATTTGAAAAGAAGAAAATTGCGCTTCCTTTCTACCGCTCGAACGGAGCGAGTTGATTGATGTCTTTCCACTCGATGTTGCGGAGTGGATGCACCTGCATGCTCATCTTTTTCTTTGCATCGAAGCGAAAAGCAGGCGGCACCGGCTGTGCTCCTTGCCTATCAATGCTGTTTACCAAAAGGCACTGACCCATCTTGAAATCGGCGCGTTCGCTGGGATCAAAAAAGTGGCGCTTCTCCATGTGGGCACTCATCTCCCATTGAAAGTCGCGCGGATACCAACGGCCCTCGATCAGCGCATACTGTAGCTTTTTGTGATAATAGGCATCGTTGATGCTCAATCCATAAAGCAAGAGTATGGGCTTGGCGATCAGCGGTATCTCGATAGCCGCATTGTACTCGATGGTTACGATAGCCATGCTTTCCGCGTCGAGATACACCTTGCCGTTCATTCGAAAATGATCTACCGCCTCCTTGGCTTCAAACACAATAACCATCAGCGAACGGCCCTCGTAAGAGGAATTGCCTTGAAAGGAGTAGTTGAATTTTTTAAATTGCTTCTCATCAAGAAAGGGCTCATCGCCACGGATGAAATCGGTTTTAAGAATCATTTCGGGGCCCCCGAAACTGACGAGCGACTGATCGCCACCGGGTTTTAGTCCATCATCCTCGATAGGCGGAACGCTTGTTTTTTTCTTGGCTGCCTTTTTCGCATCCTTCTTTCTATCCTTTTCAACCTTGTCGCGCATAAACTGCAGCTCGGTCGGGTCCGACTGTCGATAGAGGATCAGTTGGTGCTGGTTGTGCGCAGCGGTATCGAGGTAGTGGGGACAATAACTTTGAAAGACAACTTCGGTTCGACCCAGTAATTCGCTGTTCTCATACACCTGTTGCCGGTAATAGGCCTGGGAGGAAAAAGGTGCATCGGGATAATTCTCAGGTAGCTTTTTCATCGCCAAACTAATATACCACGTTGGTGCCAAAGGACGCACCACTACTTCGTTAAGCTCAAGCCCAACGCGCTCCAGATAAACAAGCAGCGGTCCTTGGGCAGAGTCTAGCGCCAAGGAGCGACTCTTAAAGCCAAGGCAATTTATGGTGATGCGTTTGTCGCCACTGTCTTCAGAATAAACTAGCTTGAACTCTCCATTTTCGTTGGTGTTGGTGCCTAACAGGGAGCTCTGCAGCGTCACTGCAGCAAAAGGCACAGGCTTCTTGCTAATGGCTTCAAGCACACTGCCGGTAAGGGCTTTTTTGTTTTGCGCTGCGCAAATGCCGACAAAGCCAGCAACCGCTATAAGCACAAGCATAAAAACCCTTTTCATTAAAAATCAAGTTTGTAATAAAACAAGGGCAAGCGACCCAGCTGGTATTGCCTGCGCAGCGGGTCGGCTAAAGGGTTTCGGGGATCCGGCGCATAGGAAAGCGAAAGCACATTTTTGGTGTCGAGCACATTGACAAGGTCAAGCGCGATCTCGTGTGTTAAGCGGTGGCTGCTGTTTATTTTCAAGCCCAGCTTGATATCAAAACGAAAATAATCAGGAAAGCGCAGGGAGTTGCGCAGCGAATCAACCTCGACCACTTCTTTGCGTGCTAAAGAAGCTAAGGGGTCGGCCGGCGAATAGAGCTTCCCGCCTTGATAGGAAAGCTTCCCACCAAGACTAAGCATACTGTTTTTACTTAGCTTCAGCTCTTTGCCCGCCAGCAGGTTAGCAGCATACTTGCCGTTGAAGGCGGTGTTGCGCGCGATGCCGTCGCTGCCTTTGTATTTGGAGTCGTAGAGCGAACCGGTGAACAAGAAGAAAAAGGATTTGCTGAAGAACTTCTCCACCGTGAGCTCAAGCCCATAGTTGCGCCCTGTTCCGCTGTTGGTGAGCTGTGCAGGAAAAATTCTAGAGTACGAGGAGCCTTCGTTGAGCATCGAATACGACGACGATAGCGTTTCCACAGGCACGTTGAAGAGGTATTGAATATACGTTTCGGTGCGGATGCGTGTGGATGCACTGAGGTTGAGGTCGTACTGCAACACGGCATGGTGCGCTTTCGTAAAACCTAGATTTTTATTCAACTGCTGCGGGCCTTCCGTTGTGTTTGTTTGGAAATAATAAATATAAGCCGGCTGCATGCGGCTATGTAGGCCATAAGCAAGCGATAGCGCCTGCTTATCGGATAGACTCCAATGCAGTCCGGCGCGAGGCTCAAGGGCAAAGCTGCCATTCAAAAGCAAGTACTGACTATGCAGCCCGGTATTGAGCACGAGGGCATCGGTGAACTTGTATTTCCATTCTACATAAGGCTGCACGAGCAGTGTGGAAGCGGCGTCGGTGGTCATGCGGCGCTCCCATTGAAAGGTGTCTTCGTGATAGATGCTGTCGGCAAAATGAAAGGTATAGAGGTCGGCTGTTAGGCCGATTTTTAAAGTCGATTTTGGAGAGAATTTGTGATTCAAATAATAGTTGAAGGAGTTCTTGTAGGTGGTAAATTGATAGCGCATTTTATCGACGAGCGAGTCAAGTGCGAAGCTGGTGTCGCGATACACCAAACGATGATAGGCGTGTGCTTCTTCGCCCGAGGAGGAAAGCGTTAGTTTGCCATACGTGTGGTCGTTGAAAAGATGCGACCACGATGCGCCGGCCACAGCGAGTGACGAGCCGAAGAATTGATCACGGTCTTGATCCGCATACAAATCAGCTGATGGCTTTGTGTATTCGCTAACGAGTATATTGACCTGACTCTTGCCCCCTATTCCAAAGAAGTCGAGACTGCCAGCATGCTTCAGCGGCACATGAATTTTAAAAGCGGCATCTTGATAATGAGGTACGGCATCGGTACCTATTTTTATGTTCAGCTTGTCGAATAGTGAAAGCGTGGAATAGCGATACGATAGCAGATAGGAAGCGGCGGCTGGCTTTTTCGAAAGCGGTCCTTCGGCCATCATTTCAAGTCCTAGAAAACCTATTTGTCCAGTGAACTCCTGTTTCTCATTATTGCCGTTGCGCGATTTTAGATCAAATACGCCGGATGAGGCGTTGCCGTATTCAGCGGGAAATGCGCCGGTAAAAAAATCGGAATTGCCGAACATCTTGCTATTGATCGCACTCACGGGGCCACCAGTTGTGCCGGGCACATTGAAGTGGCTCGGGTTAGGCACATCTACCTCGTCGATGCGCCACAGCACGCCGAGTGGCGAGTTGCCACGCACCACGATGTCGTTGCGTGAGTCGTCGCCGCCTTGCACCCCTGCGAAGTTAGAAGCCATACGGGCGGCATCTTGTCGACTGCCGGCATAGCGTTGTGCTTCTTCAGCAGAAAAAAGGCGCGCGCTGACACTGGCCATTTCATTAAGTGCGTCGCTTTTGCGCTGAGCCGTTATCACCACTTCGTTCATTGCTTGCGCCGATTCTTCAAGCGCCAACTCAACAACGGTTTCCTTGCCTGCGCTAAGCTCCACGCCAGATAGGATGCAGGGTATATAGCCAATGAAGGTGGCCTTCACGGTGTAGCGACCGATTGGAAGTTGGTCAAAGCGAAAGCGCCCAACCGAGTCGACGCTTACCCCGCCAACTAAAACAGAGTCGCGATAGATTCCCACATTGGAAAAGGCCAATGGTCGGTGCGTATCCTTGTCTACTATTGACCCTCGAAGCAATCGAGCATTCGTTTGGGCCTGCGCCAAAGCAATTGTTAAGCCGAAAAAGAGCAGTAGAAAGGCGCGCATGTTTTTTATGCAAGGTAAACAATCAAAACAAAAAAAAAGAGGAGTCTTTCGACTCCTCTCTAAAACATTAATCGAAACCCTTGAAAAGGACAAAAGCATTATTAACCGACATCAAAGGAATAAAAGAATCGCACGCTGAACGTTTTTTTTCATAAAAAAACGCAATTCATTTATTAAGTGGTTATATATTGATGTCAAGCGGAATTATATGGCCTTCAAGCGTTCTAAAAATTCATTCTTCTTCCGACGCGACACCTCCACGCGTGTACCGTCGCTCATCAGCACGGTGCCGCCCTCGCCTTTAATATATTCGCGCACATGGCGCAGGTTTATGAGATGCGCGTGATGCACTCGGCAGAAATCATCCTCAGATAAAAGCTCCTCGTAGTCCTTCAATGTTCGCGCGACTAAAATCTTCTTGCCGCTCGTTAAATAGATGCCTGTATAGTTGGCATCGGCCATGCATCGAATGATCTCATCGAGATTAACAAAAGCGACACCTTCGGTGTTGGGGAGTGCTAGCTTCTTGGGTTCGTTGTTCTCCTGCAGGTTTGATAGCAGCGCGTCGACATTGCGGCGGTTGCTTGTGCTGGCGGATAGCAGCTGCGCTACCTTGAGCACGGCATCCTGGAGCTCCTGCGGGTTCACCGGCTTAAGCAAATAGTCCAATGCGCTAAATCGAATGGCTTTGATTGCATACTGCGAATATGCAGTTGTGAAGATGATTTCAAAATTCTTGTCTTTCACTTTATCAAGCAGGTCGAAGCCGTTGCCGCCAGGCATTTCAATATCTAGAAACACGAGGTCGGGAGCAGCGTTGCGAATTAGGGTCACGCCAGATGCAACCGAATCGGCCATCCCAACTACTTCGATTCCTTTGCAATGCCGCATAATCAGCGTCCGCAAGGTTTCGCGGCCTTTCAACTCATCATCTACGATTACAGCTCTGATCATTGTTCTTTATTTTATGATAAACGATATCGATACCTTATTCTTCTTCGCTGCTCAAGGGAATAAACAGCTCCACACGCGTTCCACTAGCTTGGCCTTTTTCATCGGTGAGGTCGGTGACGGTTTGGCGCAAGCCCGAGTTATTCATGTTGTTGAGAATTTCCAAGCGTTCGCTTGTGATGGCCATGCCCATCGACTTATGCTTTGGACGCATCGCGGCTTTCAGCGCTGTAGCTCGCTGGCGACCAACGCCATTGTCTTCCACTGTGCATTTTAAGGTCGTGTCCATCTTCTCAAGCCGCAGGTGGATAGCGCCCTTCTTTCCGGAAAGATGCATCAGCCCATGCACAATCGCATTCTCGAGGTAGGGCTGAATGAGCATGGATGGAATTTCCTCGCTTGTATCTAGCTCCGCATCACAGTTGATAGTGTACTCGAACTTGTTTTCGAAACGCAGCGACTCCAGCTCCAGATAGAGCTCGAGGTAAGCGAGCTCCTCAGCAATGGTGATGTATGCCAGCGACGAATTGCTCAGTATGGTACGTATCAATTGCCCAAATTTCGCAAGGTATTTCTGCGCCGAATCAGGGTCGTTATGCACCACGAAATGCTGAATGGAGTTGAGCGTGTTAAAAATGAAATGCGGGTTCATCTGCGCACGCAGCGCCTTCAGTTCAATGTTGGCGATTTTTTTATTCAGCTCGGTCTTCTGTTGCTCTTTCCTTTCCACCGATTGCACACGCCATTGGATGTACGCAATCAGCGTGAACAGCAAGGTTAGCAAGAGAATCAGCCAAAACCACCACGTTTTCCAAAAGGGCGCTGCAACATGGAATCGAAAAGCGAGTGGCTCTTTGTTCCATACACCATCGTTGTTGCAAGCTTTCAGCAGAAAGGTGTAGTCACCCGGCTGCAAGTTCGGATAGCTGATGCTGCTCGTTTGTGATGGCGGCGACCATTCTTTATCGAGCCCTTGCAGCTGATATTGATAGCGCACCTTGCTTGGCTCGGTGAGTGAAATAGCGGTGTATTCGAAGGACACGAAATTCTCGTCGTACTTCAGCTGCATGTCCTGCTCCATCAGCCGAGGCCTGAAGGAAACCAGCATACGATCGATATGGAGAATAGGCGCTTGCTGGTTGCGGAGCGATTGCGATGGAGAGAAATTCAGCAGCCCAGACATGCTTCCCAGCCACAAATCTCCGGCCTCATCAACAAGACAAGCGTTGGCGTTTATCTCAATGCCCGTCAATCCGCTCTTGCTTGGGTTGAGCGTGTCGTTTGAATAACAGAACAAGCCGTTTCCACCAGCAACCCACAATTTATTCTGCGCATCGAAAACCATTGCGGAAGGCGCATAGTCTATGCCTATCGCAACAGACTCGAAGCGCCCGTGGCTTTGTTTGAAATAACGACCATCGTAGGTTCCGCACCATATAGCACCCTGCTGATCTTGAGCCAAGCAGAGAATGAAGTTGTCGGTAAGGCCTTCTTTTTCAGAAAACGTTTTGAATTTTTGACCGTCGAAACGCGTAATAAAACCACCCGGCGTACCAAACCACATCGTGCCAGCACGATCGCAGAGCAGGGTATGCACACTGTTGCTTTGAAAGCCATCGGATATCCCAAAGTCGCTAACGCGCATCGTTTTCGGGTCGACGCGAAACACCCCTTCGCGCAGTGTACCAATCCACACATTGCCGGCAGTATCAAGACCTATGCAGTTAACTTGTGTGCTCGCCGCTATGCGCTCAAGCCACGTAACGCTGCTCCCCTCCTCGCTGATACGCGCCACGCCCCGACCGGGAACGCTTGCCCAAAGCATCCCTGTGCGATCACGCACGAGTGCATTCACGCGCGAGCGAATAGTTCCTAGCAGGCGTTGCTCGCCTCTTGCATCAAATTGATACAAGCCGCGCTCCGTGCCCAATACAAAGGCCTTTTGGGGTATCGTTTGCAGTACGCAATAAACAGGGGTGGGCGTTCCTTCTTCGCGCAGCTCAAAGCGCTGAACATCGGCGCGCGAGCGTTTTCCCAACCCGAGAAAAGTACCCGCCCACACATTGCCTTCTCGGTCGTAAAGCACCGACAGCACTTGGTTACTTGCTAGTCCATTCGCAATCGTGTAATGCAATTCCTCGCCGCTGTTGTTGCAGCCCTTTAAACTTATTAATCCTTCAGACTCGGTGCCTAACAGAATATGGCCCGCGCCATCATTAACAAGGGTATTCACCGCATGAAAAGAAGCGCTGGCTTTGGACTTTACCTCCTTGCATTTCCATACATCGCCCAACTCGGATTTAATATCCCATAGCCCATAGTGCCGCATGCCAATCAAAAACCCATGCTTATCAGGCGCTTCAAGGATGGCGGTGACATCATCGTCCATAATTTCAGCGAAAGCCATTTTCGCGAAGCGGCTTTCCATAGGCAAAAAACGCACAACGCCGAGCTCTGTGCCGAGCCAAATTACGCCTTTGCTGTCCTGCATCAGGCAGTATATTTTTTTCGCCAAAAGACCATCCTGCCTGCCATACACCTTGGTGCTTAAGGTATCGCCCGGGGTAAATGAAATCAGCCCGAGCCCTTCTGTACCTATCCATATTTTACCAACCTTGTCGGCTAAAATGGCGCTTATCGGCTTGTTGACCTTTACCTGAGCCAGCGTTACTGTAAATAGCGTATCGGTTTTACTGTCGTAACAAGAGACACCGCCACCCCAATGGCCGAACCAGATTCGACCCTGCGTATCCTTGGCCATCGCCGTAACCTTATCTTCGGCCAAGCCGTCTTTTTTATGAAACACCGTAAAACGCGGGCCTTCGTAACGTGCCACGCCGCCATCGGTAGCAATCCAAAGCCGACCAAGCGTGTCCTGCAGCAGCGAGCGCACGGTGCTCTGCGGCAAGCCGTCTTCGACACCGAAATGCGTGAAGCTGCCCTGCTGGGCGAAGCAGAATGAGAATGAGAGCGAGAATGAGAATGAGAGAGCAATGAAGAAGGAAAGAGAGCGGAAAGAAAGAAAAGTTGGTCTAGGAAGCTTCGATACAAAAGGGCTTCGGTGCGCTTTTGAGGTGAGCGTGAAGAGTCCGTTTAAAAATAAAAATAGGCGACGAAGCATGTTGTTAAATATCGGAAATAATTTCCGATCGGGCCGGTTCTGCAAAGCAAGGACAAGGCTTCACTTAACATTCGAGAAATTCGGCTTATTTTTGCGCCATGAAAACCATCGATACCTATTCCTTTTCAGGCAAAAAAGTTTTGGTGCGCGTTGACTTCAACGTGCCGCTAGACAAGAGCTTCAATATCACCGACGACAACCGCATGCGCGCCGCCTTGCCGACGATAAGCAAGATCCTCCAAGACGGCGGATCGGCCATTTTGATGTCGCACCTCGGTCGCCCGAAAGAAGGCCCGACAGAGAAATACTCGCTCCGTCATTTGGTGAGTCACTTGCAGGCACTGTGCGGTGTACAGGTGCATTTCGCGGACGATTGCATCGGCCCAAAAGCCAAAGAGGCCGCAAGCACATTGAAAGCCGGCGAAGTGCTCTTGCTCGAAAATCTGCGTTTTCATAAAGAAGAAGAAAAAGGCGACGAGGGCTTTGCCGCTGAGCTTGCCTCCTTGGGCGATGTGTATGTGAACGATGCCTTTGGAACGGCTCACCGAGCACACGCCAGCACCACGATTATCGCAAAACATTTCCCGAACGACAAACTGTTCGGCTACCTCTTGGCGGGTGAATTGGCCAATGCCAAGAAAGTGCTTGAAGAAGCCGAACGCCCTTTCACGGCAATCATGGGTGGCGCAAAAGTGTCGGATAAAATACTCATCATCACCCGCCTTCTAGACAAAGTGGACAACCTGCTAATTGTTGGTGGTATGAGCTACACCTTCATGAAAGCGATGGGTGGAACGATTGGCAAATCCTTAGTAGAAGAAGATAAGCTCGACCTGGCCCGCGAAGTGCTGAAGCAAGCCGAAGCCAAAGGCGTGAAGCTCTATCTTCCCAAAGATTCTGTCGTTGCGGATCAGTTTGCCAACGACGCGAAAACGGCCGTTGCGCCTAGCAATGCCATTGAAGATGGTTGGATGGGCCTCGACATTGGTCCAGAAGCGGAAAAAGAATTTGCTGCAGTGATTGCTGCATCACGCACCATCCTTTGGAACGGTCCTGCTGGTGTGTTTGAGATGGCGAGCTTTGAGCACGGCACCAAAACCCTTGCAGATGCTATCGTTAAAGCGACTGAGAACGGCGCTTTCTCGCTCATCGGCGGTGGCGACTCGGCAGCAGCTATCAGTAAGTTCGGCTTGGAAAAACAGGTGAGTTATGTATCCACCGGTGGCGGCGCTTTGCTGGAATACATGGAAGGCAAAGAGCTTCCGGGCGTAAAAGCGATTTTAAGCTAATTGTTCTGCTTCGCGGCAGGCACGCTATCAGCAGGGTTTAATTTCTTCTGCAGCGGCTCGCTTAGCGCTGGAGCGAGGATTCGGCCGGTGGCTTGCAGCGGCGTGTAGAGGTAGGAATCGTCTTGTTGCTGCTTTGAAATGAATTGAAAATGCGCTTGCATCGGCGTGAGCAGCCACACCGCGATACCGGTGATGAGCCACCATTTGCAAAAGCCGAAAAGTCCGCCCAGCAAGCGGTTGGGGATGCCTAGACCGGTGATGCTGATGACGCTGGTGAGTGCTTTTCCGAGGATGATGATGAGCAGACTGATGGCCGAAAACACCACGAAAAAAGAAAGGGAAGGCAGCCAACGTCCACTGATGGCGAAGGATTTGGCGAGATAGCCCGAAGCGAGTCCGGCCAAGGCGAAACCGCCGGCCATGCCAAGTGTAAGGGCAGCGAGGATAGCGATCTCGAAAATAAACCCGCGCATGATGCCGCGGATGAGTCCCCATAGCAAGGGAACGGCAATCAGTATATCGAGAAGGTACTTGCTCATAGGCGTTTTGTAAGCGACAAAGTTAGATTTTTTAACTAACTTTGCACCACCTTGAATAGGGTGAAACAGGCTTTTCACCAAGCTCAAGATAAACCCAAATTTTATGCAGATCGATGTGAAGAAGATCATCGAGGATAAAGTGATCGAAGTGCTGAAAACATGCTTCGATCCTGAGATTCCGGTGAATATTTACGAACTAGGACTGATTTACGAAGTCAATGTGAGCGAAGGCAACGACGTGCACATCCTCATGACTTTGACCTCGCCTTCTTGTCCGGTAGCTGAAACGATGCCTCCCGATGTGGAGAGCAAGGTGCGCGCCTTAGCGGAAGTGAATTCGGCAAAGGTGGAGATCACTTTCGAACCACCTTGGGACATGAACAAGATGAGCGAAGCCGCTAAATTGGAGCTGGGTTTTTATTGATATACATGGAAGAGATCGTCAACAAAATCGCCGACAGCGGACTGATTAACCTCAGCCTCGAAGACCTTCATCAGAAAGGCCCTCGGCTTGTTTTCGATTTGAAGCCCTTGTTGTTCGAGGAGCTTATTCTAAAAGAAAAAGATTTTCGCGAGTCCTTGAAGAACACCGATTGGACGCTGTATCAAAACGCCTTTGTAGCCATTTGCTGCACGGCCGATGCGATTGTTCCAACCTGGGCTTACATGCTGGTGGCTTCGTATTTGGAGCCCGTGGTGAAGAAGCTGGTTTTTGGTGATAAAGACTATTTGGAGTCGGTGCTTTTTCACGAAGCGATCGCCAAGATGGATGTGGCTCCGTTTGATGGAGGCCGCATCATCATCAAGGGCTGCAGCAAGGTGAAAGTTCCGGAGAGCGCCTTTGTGGAGCTGCTAGCCAAGTTACGCCCGCATGCGCAATCGATCTTCTACGGCGAGGCCTGCTCAACGGTGCCGTTGTATAAGAAGAAGTAAGCCAATAGATAACAGCAATCATGAAAGATACCAAGCCCTCCGCACCTCAGCATGAGGACAAACTCGATGATCTTGGCAAAGCCATCGAAGCGGCCTTGATCCGATCGGGACAGCTCATGCTAGAAAAGAAGAAGTTGCTCGATCAAGACCTCGTCATTTGGGAAGACGGGGATGTTAAAATCGTGCGCGCCAGAGATTTGTAAAGCCCCGCTTTTTCGACTTTTCTGCCGGATTTTTGTTGATTGATGCCAGATTCATATTGTCTCCAAAAACAGCGCCTCTTTGATACTTTTTTTGCACGAAGCTCATTTTGCTCTTGCATTCAAGCCGCCTAAACCTTGAATAGAAGACATTAGTTCTTGCTTTTGCTTGCAAAAATTAGTATATTTATGCCTAAAGTCGCTGTTTTTAAATTCCTGACCTTTTTTATCTTTGCATTTGACGCTTTACATTAGCCTCCTCATCTGCACATTGTGAAAGAAAAGAAGAAAAGGCAGCGTTCTGCAAAAATTTGGCTTACAACATTAGCGGTTGCAGATAGAGGAAGCTTGTCAGACAAGGAGCTTAATCGAGCGTTAGCTCTGATAAAGAAAAACAGGCCAGCGCTTTTGCAATCGTTTAATGATGTTAAACAAGGTAAAAAAATAATCACTCTTCAACTCATGTAAAATGCACCCCATAGTAACCCAAACAACATTGTGCATCGAGAAATTAAAATTCGATAAGCCGGGTAAAATCTGCATCGTTCTCGAGGATGGGCGCGAATTGTCGGTGCCGCTGAAGTATTTCCCGGAGCTGAAAAAACTAACGCTGGAGAAGCGTAAAAAGTACACCATCGTGGATGATAGAACCATCTTGTTCACCCATTCAGACCTTGTTTACCACCTGGAAGATTTCTTCGGATTGGAAGGTGCGTGGCGAGAAAGGTAGCACCTAGTCAAGCTATACAAAAACAGAATCCCCTTCCAAGATGCACTACCTCTACACACTACTTTCCATTATCCTGCTTTTGCTTTTCATCAGCAAAAAAACGGGTACGGATTCTGCGCCTTCGCCTTTGGATTTAGAAGAGGAGCAGGATGTCGTGATGGAGGAGTTCGGAGAGCAGAGGTCCGAAGAACAAGCGGCAGCAGAGCAAGAAGCGGTGGAGCAAGCATTGCCAAAGCCCAGAAAAAACAGATGGCTTGCCCCCGCCGATGGCTTGGGCACGTTGGAAAAAGGCAAGGTTTCCTGAATCAGAAAAAGCTAGAGCAATCCTAAAAAAAGCAGGGCAGGTAAAACATAAATTCTCAATACGCCCTCACATTCTTGCCTTCCATGTAATTCACAAAGGCGCGGTTCACTACGCGGTTGCCACCCGGTGTCGGGTAGTCGCCGGTAAAGTACCAGTCGCCGGTGTGGCCAGGAATGGCGCGGTGGAGGTCTTCGATGGATTGGTAAATAACCTGCACCTCGGCGTTGATGTCTTCGGGCCGGATAAGGGTGGCTATCTTGGCTGAAATTTGTTCTGCCGTGAAGGGCTTATAAACCGCTTTCACTGCGTTCACCATCTCCTCCATCGGCTTGGTCAACTGCTCTTTGCAATCGGCATACACCTTATCCAGCAGCTCTTCCATGTTGTTTTCGTGCAAAAGCTCGACCGCTGCACGGAAGGCCACGAAATCACCGATCTTGGCCATATCGATGCCATAGCAGTCGGGATAACGAAGTTGTGGAGCGGATGAAACGAACACGATTTTCTTCGGACCCAAGCGGTCTAAAATTTTAAGAATGCTTTGCTTCAATGTGGTGCCGCGCACAATTGAATCGTCGATCACCACCAGGTTGTCGACGCCTTTGCGCACCGTACCGTACGTCACGTCATACACGTGTGTCACCAGTTCGTTGCGATGCGCGTCGGATGTGATGAAGGTGCGCAGCTTGGCGTCTTTGATGGCAATCTTCTCCACGCGCGGACGCATGTTAAGTATAGTATGTAATTCGTCGGCCGTAATCTTGCCGCCTTTTTCGAGGATGCGTTCTTGCTTGGTTTTATTGAGATGCTGCTCAACGCCTTTCACGAGGCCGTAGAAGGCTACCTCGGCAGTGTTGGGGATGAAGGAGAAAACCGCATGATCAAGATCGTCTTCAATAGCGTGCATCACTGCAGGAACAAGCAACTCGCCGAGTTTTTGGCGTTCGCGGTAGATGTCGCGGTCGCTGCCGCGGCTGAAGTAGATGCGTTCGAAGGAGCATGATTTTTTCTCCAAAGGCTCACGCACTTTAAGCTCAGAAACATGGCCGTTTTTTCGAATAACAAGCGCATAGCCGGGCTGCACTTCTTTGATGTTTTCGATGGGCACATTGAAGGCCGTTTGTATGGCGGGGCGCTCGGAGGTCACCACCACCACTTCGTCGTCCATATACCAGAAAGCGGGGCGAATGCCCGACGGATCACGCATCACAAAAGCGTCGCCATGACCTACGAGTCCGGCAATGGCATAACCACCATCAAACTCTTTGCTGGAACGACTGAGGATGGTTTGGTAGTCGAGGGTTTCGCCGATCAGTGGCGTGGTGTCTTTTTTAGAATAGCCCTCTTTCTTGATACGGGCATATTGCTCTTCGTTTTCCTCATCGAGGAAGTGGCCAATTTTTTCTAAGATAGTAACGGTGTCAGAACGCTCTTTCGGATGTTGCCCGAGCGCTACCAAATGCGCAAACATCTCGTCGTTGTTGGTGAGGTTGAAATTCCCTGCAACTGCCAAGCTGCGTGTCATCCAGTTGTTCTGACGCAAGAAAGGATGACAGTTCTCCATGCTGTTCTTGCCGTATGTTCCATAGCGCAGATGGCCCAGAAAAAGCTCGCCTGTATAGGACAAGTTTTTTTTAATCCAGGCCGCATCGTTCATGTTCTCTGGATTGTCTTGCGTAGCATCGCCGATGGTTTGGTTAATCTTGCCGAAAATATCAGCCAGGGCGTCTTTTTGCGTTGATCTGCTGCGGGTGATGTACTCCGTTCCTGGCGGCATATCCAGCTTCAACCCCACAACACCAGCGCCATCCTGACCGCGGTTATGCTGCTTCTCCATCAACAGCCAAAGCTTGTTGATGCCGTAAAATCCGGTGCCGTATTTCTCGATGTAGTAGGGTAACGGTTTCAGCAAGCGGATCATAGCGATGCCGCATTCGTGCGTGATGTTGTCGGTCATGGGTGGGTGTTAAAGCACGAAGTTACGAAAAAGAGCAAGATTAGGGCCGCTATGCATTGCGACAATCATCTTGCTTCCTCAAAAAATCTGACTCGCAACGCGCTTCGTTGCATCGGAACTACCCATGGTGTAATAATGCAACACGGGGGCGCCTTGCTTCACAAGCTCTTTGGATTGAGCGATGCACCATTCGATGCCGGCTTCGCGCACGGCCTTGTCGTCCTTGCATTTTTCGATCGCGTCGACCAAATCTTGCGGAATCTCCACCGAAAATGTTTTTGGCAAAATGGCCAGTTGGCGGCGTGTGGTGATGGGCTTTAAACCCGGGATAATAGGAACGGTGATGCCCTCTTTTCGGCAGGCTTCCACAAAAGCGAAATACTTCTTGTTGTCGAAGAACATCTGGGTAACAATGTAGCCCCCACCTGCATCGATCTTGGCTTTCAGGTGGCGCATGTCGCTTTGCATGTTCGGGGCTTCAAAGTGTTTCTCGGGATAGCCGGCTACGCCGATGCAGAAATTAGTAGGCGTGGCGTTCTGCACCTCGGTGTCGAGGTACTGGCCTTGATTCATGCGCACCACCTGATGTACCAGATCGATGGCGTAGTTATTACCACCTGCTTCCGGAGCAAAATGCGATTCGTTTTTGATTGCGTCACCACGCAAAGCCAGGACATTGTCGATGCCCAAAAACTGCAGGTCAATAAGCGCTGTCTCTGTCTCCTCCTTGGTGAAGCCTCCGCAGATAATATGCGGCACAGCATCCACATTGTAGTGGTTCATAATGGCCGCGCAAATACCTACCGTGCCTGGTCGTTTCTTGATGGATTTTTTTTCCAAAAACCCTTCCGGCGTTTTCTTGTACACATACTCCTCGCGGTGGTAGGTTACATCGATAAAAGGCGGCTTAAACTCCATCAAGGGATCGATGGTGTCGAAGATGCTTTGGATGTTGTTGCCACGCAAAGGCGGCAGTATCTCCATGGAAAAAAGTGGCTTACGGGCCTGCTTAAGGTGCTCTGTGATTTTCAAGGCGGTGTATTTGGTGCAAATTTATTCAAATAAACGATAGGGCAGAAGGTCGCGGGGTATCCGTCGAAAAATCGTATCTTTGCGGACTTTTTTGACTGATTTCGCTTAGCCCATACCATGAAAAACATCCGCAACTTTTGCATCATCGCACATATCGACCACGGAAAAAGCACCCTGGCCGACCGCTTGCTTGAATTCACAAAAACAATCACTTCGCGGCAGGCGCAAGACCAAGTGCTCGACGATATGGATCTCGAAAGAGAGCGTGGCATCACCATTAAAAGTCACGCCATTCAGATGAATTATCATTACAAGGGCGAAGATTATGTGTTGAACCTCATCGATACACCGGGCCACGTGGATTTCTCCTACGAAGTATCTCGTTCCATCGCCGCTTGCGAAGGCGCGCTGCTCATCGTGGATGCAGCCCAGGGTATTCAAGCACAAACCATCTCCAACTTATACCTTGCTTTAGAAAACAACCTCGAGATAATTCCTGTTTTAAACAAGATTGATCTTGAAAGCGCCAAGCCCGAAGAGGTTAAAGACCAGATCGTGGATCTGGTGGGCTGCGACCGGGATGGCATCATCCATGCTAGCGCCAAATCGGGTTTAGGTATTGAGGAGATTCTCGAAGCCATAATCACGCGTGTACCAGCACCAAAGGGCGATCCGAAAGCCCCTCTGCAAGCGCTTATCTTCGACTCGGTGTTCAATGTCTATCGAGGCGTTATCGCGTATTTTCGGGTTATCAACGGCGAGATGCCTTCGGGGTCAAAATTCAAATTCTTTTCTACCGGGCACGAATACACAGCTGAAGAAGTAGGTATCCTGAAACTTGAAAAAGTGCCTACCAAGTCGGTGAAAGCGGGCAATGTAGGGTACATCATCTCGGGCATTAAAGATGCACGCGAAGTGAAGGTTGGCGATACTATAACGCTCGTTGAAAACCCCTGCGAGCTTGCGGTTGATGGCTTCACAGAAGTTAAGCCGATGGTTTTTGCGGGGATATATCCCGTCGATACCGATGATTATGCAGAGTTGCGTGTGGCTATCGAAAAGCTTCGCCTCAACGATGCGGCCCTGGTGTTTGAGCCGGAAAGCTCTGCGGCCCTTGGCTTTGGCTTCCGCTGCGGCTTTCTTGGCATGCTCCACATGGAGATCGTGCAGGAACGCCTCGACCGGGAGTTTAACATGAATGTGATCACAACCGTACCCAATGTATCCTACCATGCCTTCTTAACGAATGGCGAGGATTATATCGTGAACAACCCGTCGGACATGCCAGATCCTTCGCAACTGGATCACATCGAAGAGCCTTACATCAAGGCGCAAATCATCACCAAAGCCGAATACACAGGCTCGGTAATGACCTTATGCATCGGAAAGCGCGGCGTGCTTTTAAATCAACACTACATCACCACCGATCGTATTGAGCTGGCTTTTTATATGCCTTTGGCTGAAATCGTGTTCGACTTTTACGACCGTTTAAAAACGATCTCAAAAGGATACGCTTCCTTCGACTATTTTCCACACGAGTACAGAACTTCTGAGCTTGTGAAGCTGGATGTTAAACTGAATTCCGAACCGGTGGATGCACTGTCTGCTTTGATTCACCGCGACCATGCCTACAGCTTCGGCAAGAAGATGTGTGAGAAGCTGAAGGAGCTGCTTCCCCGTCAACAGTTTGAGATTATCATCCAGGCATCTATAGGTACAAAAATCATTGCTCGTGAAACAGTGAAGGCGCTCCGCAAGGACGTTACCGCAAAGTGTTACGGTGGTGATATTTCGCGTAAGCGCAAACTGCTCGAGAAGCAGAAAGAAGGAAAGAAACGCATGCGCCAGGTTGGTAGCGTTGAAATCCCTCAAGAGGCCTTCCTTGCTGTGCTTAAGCTCGATTAATAGCATGCGAATTAAGATGATGCAAAGTCATCGCCTATTTCTTTTTATCCTGCTCTTGCTTTTTTGCAAGGTGAATTTTGCGCAGAAAAAAGACACCTGGCTTGGTCATTTGCAACTTAACGACAGCATCTCTTTGCCCGTGTATTTTGATGTGGATGTCAAAGGCAATACCATGGTCTTCGATTTTCAAAACGACCAAGAACATATTCGTGCAACAGAGGTGAGTACAACAGGCGATTCGGTGTTTATAAAACTGCCTGTTTTTGATTCCGAACTTCGCCTTAAACAGACGCAAGATCATTTCTCGGGAACCTATGTCAATCATGCTCGGCAAGACCACAATGTGCTTGTTTTTGAGGCCAGCAAAGTGCTTAGTAAAAACACACTATCTGCGCCTACTCGTTTCTTACATGGCGAATCCTGGCAGGTTCATTTTAGCCCCAACACGCCCGATGCATATCCGGCTATAGGCTTGTTCTCCATGGATCCACAGAGTGGCAGGCTACACGGAACCTTCCTCACGGAAACGGGCGACTACCGCTATTTATCCGGCAAAGCCGAGCCCGCTGGCAAAGGGTTTAAATTAACGCTCGGCTGCTTCGATGGCTCACATGCCTTTTTATTCACGGCTTTGCTTGACACAAGCAAGGCAAGCATGCGAGGCGAATTTTATTCCGGCGCACATGGACACGAGTCGTGGGAAGCCCAGCAAGACAGCGCTTTCAGCTTGCGCGACCCCGATTCACTCACGGCTTTGAAACCGGGTTTTACAGGACTTGAATTTACATTTAAAAACCTGCAAGGAGACCCTGTTAGCTTGAAGGACAAGCGTTACAAAGACAAGGTTGTTATCGTTCAAATCATGGGCAGCTGGTGCCCCAACTGCATGGACGAAACACGCTACTTCGCGGAGCTGAATCGTCGTTATAAAGCGCGTGGACTGGAAGTGATTGCCTTGGCCTTTGAACGCGGAACCGACCTTGCCCAACAACGCAAGAACCTGCTTCGCGTTAAACAACAGCTTGGTGCCGATTACGAATTCTTGCTTACTGGCTATGCAGGGAAAGCAGCTGAAGCATCAAAAGCGCTGCCGATGCTCAATCGTGTGATGGCCTTTCCAACCGCGATATACATTGACCGAAAGGGAAGGTGCGCAACCTATCAACGGGCTTCAATGGTCCTGCTACAGGCACTTACAACGAGGCCATGCCCGCCGTTTTTTGTGTAAGACCGCTCATTATCAATCATTCATGCACTTTATAACTTACTGTAAATGAGGCCTACTTGTGGAGGTAAATGAGAATGGGAATGAGAAGCAGAATGAGATTCGAAAGTTTCCTCTCTCGATAATCATCGGGGCTGCTTCTCATTCTGCTTTCGGCGGCCTTCGCTAAATGCTTCGGCGGACGTAGTGGGTGAATTTGGTAAAGTGTCGAATCGGTTTATCCCTGACTTGCCCGGAATATGGGGAGTCTGGCACTCTGAATTATCAGTAAATCAGCAAAAATTAATGTTTAATTGCCTTCGTTCGAATAATTCCATCTGAAGTAACGGCTTCAATAAAATAAATACCGCTGGGCCAATTCGTTGTGGGGATTTCATAGTGGTTATTTTGAAATGCTGTATCAGTAATCCCACCAACACTACCTTTGGCAAGTGAGGATTGAGGAAAAACCTTTTGTCCGAGTTCGTTGTAAACGTCCACTTTCTCTAAACGATATTTTTTACTCACTATAACAAGGTCATCCGTGAAGGGATTTGGGAAGACATTCAGTAATTCATGTTTAGCGTTTTCTTTTACTCCTGTCCCTGAACTTAACTTAGCAACAAAAATATCCTGACCGCCTGCATTTGTCAGGGTGGTTGAGCCAAAGGCGATAGTAGGTGAATCAAAATTGCCCGTGATATAAACATTGCCGTCACCATCGGTTGCGATGGCGAGGGCATCGTCATTAAAAATTCCACCAGCCCCATTCGCGCAGATTGCATTTCCGGAATCGTCATGTTTCATTACAAAAATATCATCGTAAACTCCGGAACTATTTGTATTGGCTATTGTGGAAGAACCGAATTGGATAAAGTAGCCGTAATAATAACCTGTTATGTACAAATGGCCATTATTATCTGTCGCGATACCCGTACCCAAATCACCAT
>CANFOZ010000035.1 GCA_947448795.1 Bacteroidota bacterium | reverse complement strand
CGTTTTCAGAGCCATATTTTTCCATAAAAAAACCCCGATTATCATTGATAATCAGGGTTTTAGCTTATTTCTTGTTAGAAATGATGCGGAGAGAGAGGGATTCGAACCCCCGGAGGTTTGACCCTCAACGGTTTTCAAGACCGCCGCAATCGACCACTCTGCCATCTCTCCGTGGGCAAAGATAGATAAAACCTTTTTACCCACAGCAAGAGCAACGATATTTTTTATTGAATTCTAAAATTAGTCAATAACCACGGCCTCTGCACCTGTTCCTAAATCGAGCAGCAACTTACCAATGTCGCGCACAAATTCCGAAGGTCCGCATACATAAAACTGTTGGTCGAAGTCGCCAACCGCATCTTTAAGAAAATCCATATCGATACGCCGGTCCACATAACCAATCACCTGCTCGCGTGTGAAAACATTGATAAAGTTCTCGCCTAACAACGTACTGAGCTCCTCTCCGAGTATCAAGTCTTCTTGCGTCATGTTCGAACAAATAAGAAGGTTGCCTGCCAAATGATTGTCCGCCTTAAGTTGGCGCAGAATAGCGAGAAAGGGCGTCACCCCTGTGCCACCCGCTATAAATACACCATTGCCCCGGAATGGAATGCCGTCGTGCGCATCCCGAACAATAAACTCGTCGCCTGCATGCAGCTTGCTCATCGCCTTGGTCATACCGTCATGCTTTTCGTAAATTTTAACGATGAACTCCAAATAGTCCCAGCTGTTTAACGAAGTGATCGTAAAGTGCTTCATCACCCCTTTCCAATCGGGATGATTGATGGATAATAGCGAGGCTTCTCCAGGTTTAAAGGTATACCCAGGCGGCTTCTCAAGCTGGAAACGCTTCACTTGATGATTGATATAGCTGGTGTTAAGTATTTTTACAATATTCTCGCTCATAATTAGTTTTTAATTAATAGTCGAAGATTAATGCTCTTCTTATTTCCATCAAGCCGAACAAAATAAATCCCAGGTGGTACCATAGGACAGTGCAGGTCCTTGCCTAAATCAGCCGCGCTGCTTGCTAACACACCTTCAGCCACTTTTTGCCCAAGTACATCATACCAAGCATAGCGTTCGAATCCATCGCCAAGGCCATTTAGCGTAAGCATGCCTCCGGCCTTTGCTGGATTGGGATAGCTTATTAGGGCCGCCTGGCTAGCGTCCAACTGCCGAACGAATAAGGGTGGCGTTGTGTCTATTGGTGCCACAATAGGGCAGTGTCCAGCGATGATAAAATCCATCCAGCCGCAGCGACTAGCCACCCAGCTTTTTAAATCTTGCACCTCCGTTTGGTAAGTTGCTGTGGACTGATCTTGCGGATTTGGAAAAATATAGGTGCCGATAATTGGGAACTGTTGGAAATTGCGCACACGGCTTTCTTCCAGTAAATTCGTCAAGGAATCGATGTATCCATAAAATGCATCGGTACGAAATAAAGAGTCGCGCAGCCCCGTCCAACGGCACCATAACAGGTTCGTAAAATTCGTGTCCTGCGCTGCTTTATTCCACCAGTTCGGAATAGGATACTCGTTCATCACTTGCTCATACTGCCAGCCGTTTGCTTGCATGTTGTTCCAATCGTTGCAATTGTGCCAAGCTATATCGTAGTCCCATACTGGTCCCATGTGTACCTTCTTGTCTAACGTGTCTATGTTTTTATAGAAATAGGTGCTCAAGCGATACCCATCCACGTTCTTACTCATCTCATTAACGATTAAAAAGTCAACCATGGAACGTAAGTCCATGTATTGCTGATAGCCAGTGGCAGTATCAAACTGTTGGGCATCAATCGCTAATTCAAAACGATTCATGTACTCTTGTAAATACTGCGATTCTACATTGGTAATAGCAGCACCTGATGGCTGATCGTAATTGTAATAGAAATGCTGGTTGCCGGGGTGATTGCCGGGTAGGAGCGAAGTCCATCCTGGTGCATCGTTGCGGTCAATCTTGAAAATATAACCGCCGCTTACGCCTGGGGTGTCAATAGCCGATGCGTTTAATGCATGTATATTTACGCGGTTCTTATCGCGCTTGATTTTCTCCATCAATAAATAAATACCGCGGTATTCACCATTAATCATCAACTCCACAAAGCGAAAACGGGGTGCGTAATCGCCCATCTTGCGCGTAAATTCATAGGTGATGGGCATGCGCATCAAACTTTTGTCTTTGTATTGTGCAATCAACACCCAATCGCTCTCCGTTGGCATTCCCAAAAGAGGATTTGACACTGCTATGCCCGCACTGTTGCGCAACTCAATGTCGAACGATTGTTTTTCAGAGTCCATCGTGCTGTGTCCGCGCACATTGGCAAAGGCTTTGCCATTGTAGTGATTCCATGGGTCGTTCGTGTAGTTGCGGGCGCCGTTACTATTACGAATGATGCCGAAATCAACGGTAACTCCATTTAAACCAATCACTTGGTTGTTGGTTTGTATCATCACTAAGGGCAGATTGGTAGAGCTAAAGTTGATGGCTCCGCTCACATTATTGGCAAACTCAATCGAGGCATAGTTCAATGCACCACTGTCCGCAAAGGCGAGGTAATCCTTTACAATCAATTGCCAAGTTCCATTCGGATTCTGCCCGTTATTAAATCTGCCGAGGTAGCCTATTGGCTTAAACGTTCCGGTATAAGGGGCAGTCCCACTGCTGATTGGTGGCACACCTTGATCATCGAAACAGGTTGACGTGTAATTGGAATCCTTAACACTGTTGCCATCGGATAGTTGGACCCTAATTCCACCAGGCGATAATAGGTAAATAAAAAGCTGCTGATTAACAGGATGGGTAATGTCGAGGCACACTCTTTTTAACCCAAAACTTGCTTGTATGCTGCCTTGTAGACCGTCAACTTGAATCGGAAAATAGGTTTCGTTACCATTGACGCTGATTGGACCTGTTGCGCCATTAAAAACTTGGGCATGCAGATTCAATGAGCCAGTTAAGAAGAATAAAAAAAGAATCGTTTGTTGAAGTCGAAGCATGCAGCGTTCATTGCTATTGATGGGGCTAAAGTACCATGTGCAAAAGCGCTTTCAGAAACTAATCGCCCAAACCCAATTTTGCAGGCCTGAAGGTAGGTCTATAGCTAAATGTTAGGGTTCACGATTTGATTTGTATTTTTGAACCATGGAAAAACACAAACCGATTACAAATCCATTTAATATCGTTGTCATCGTTGCCGCGCTCGGCTACTTTGTCGACATCTACGACCTTATTCTCTTTGGTATTGTCCGAATTCCTAGTCTAACTGATCTAGGGCTGACGCCTGTGCAAATTGAGCACGTAGGCATTCAGCTCATCAACATGCAGATGATCGGTATGGTTGTCGGTGGTGTGCTTTGGGGTATGCTTGGCGATAAAAAGGGACGACTCTCGGTGCTCTTTATGACTATCATTATCTATTCTTTGGCCAATATTCTAAATGGACTCGTTACTAGTATTTGGCAGTATTATGTGCTTCGTTTTATTGCTGGATTAGGCTTAGCCGGTGAACTCGGCATAGGTATTACTTTGGTATCTGAAGTGATGTCTCAAAAAAGCAGAGGCTTTGGAACTACAATAGTTGCGGGTGTTGGTGTAGCAGGCGCTGTCGCTGGCTTTTTAGTCGCTGATCTTTTCTCCTGGCGGATGGCGTATTTTGTTGGTGGTGGACTAGGCCTGGCTTTGCTGCTCCTGCGCGTGAGTGTTTTTGAATCGGGCATGTATACTAAAGTTAAAGACTCCAGTGCGCGAAGAGGCAGTTTTATCAGTATTCTGACCAACCGCGCCCGTTTAATAAAGTACATCAAGTGCATCTTAGTAGGCACTCCTGTTTGGTACGTGATTGGTATCCTCGTCTTTCTGGCTCCTGAATTCGCTAAAGAGCTTGGCGTTGTTGGTAATGTCACGGGTGGTAAGTCAATCATGTACCACTATATTGGTGCTTCTACAGGCGCTTTTTTAACCGGACTCCTAAGCCAATGGCTGGGTTCGCGCAAGAAGGCGCTGCTCGCAGCACTTTTTAGCTTAGCAATAATGGTTGGCTTCGTTCTTATGGCTCGAGGAACGGAAGCGAATAATTTTTACATGCTCTTGCTCTTATTGGGCATCCCGAACGGCTTCTGGTCGGTCTTCATTACCACCTCTTCTGAGCAGTTTGGAACCAACTTACGCGCCACCGTTACCACCTCTGCGCCAAACATTGTGCGCGGCATGACGGTTGTCATAACCAGCTTATTTACTTTGCTCACGAGCTTCGAGTGGAGTCGTGTGGCAGCAGCTAGCGTCATTGGTTTTGTCGTCATTGGCTTGGCTATCCTCTCAACAATAAAGCTAGAGGAGAGCTTTCACAAAGATCTTGATTACCTCGAAAAAGATTAAATATGAAAAAGACGCTCGTTATTGGCGCTTCGGAAAATACCGATCGCTATTCGAATAAAGCTATTCGAATGCTGTTAAATCAAAACCATCCGGTTGTTGCCTTGGGCATGCGCACCGGTTCGGTGGAAGGAGTGGAGATACTAACCGGATTACCTGATTTTAAAGAACTGAATACGGTAACAATGTACGTTGGGCCTGCCAATCAGCCTGCCTATTACGACTATATTCTAGGGCTAAAACCACAGCGAATCATTTTTAATCCAGGTACCGAAAATCCTGAATTTGAAACGCTAGCAACTGCCGCGGGTATCGCCTGCGTAGATGCCTGCACGCTAGTTATGCTGAGTATTGGAGCATTCTAGATCTGGTAAAAAAAAGATCCTCCCTGTTGGGGGAGGATCGCAAAACCAAAACCAAAACCAAAAATTATTTTCCTGATTTCTTTTCTTCTTTAGACTCTTCTTTTTTCTCAGCTTTTTTTACTGGTGCTGCTTTTTCAGCTGACTTACTAGGTACCTTTTTTGCCTTTTTTTCTGGAGCAGCAACTTTATCGGTTGCAGCCGCTTCTTTTTTAGGCGCTTCTTTTTTCTCAGCTGCTGGTTTTGCTGGAGTTTGAGCCATCAACACAGAACCGCAGAATACTGCAAATACTAATACAAGTGTTTTTTTCATGATTGTTTTTTTTAATTTAAATCAAATGTAATATGCGGATTGTGAACAATTGATGAATTAAACCCTAAGGAAAAAATAATTTAAAGGTTGTGCATTTATCGATATCAGAGTCGAGCTCAATGGAAATTGCGTGGAAGTTGGCGATGGTTTTTACGATAGGTAGCCCTAAGCCGTAGCTTTCATTGTCAATCTTTTTAAAGCGCTTGAAGCGCTCGAAAATAAGTTCTAACTGATCCTTGGCTATCCCTCTACCAGTATCTTGTATTGCAACAACGTAGCCGGATTCGAGCGCTTTGCCACTAATTTGAATAGAGCCATCTACCTTGTTATACTTGATTGCATTGTTGATCAAATTGAAAAAAAGTGTGAATAGAAGTGTCCTGTTGCAATTTGCAAAAACATACTGCGATTCCCACGAGTATGAAACGGCGATGTTCTTCTCAGTCATCCTATCGGTGATTTCCTCCGCCACTTCTTCAATGAAGGCACTCAATTCCAATTGATCATCTTTTAAATACTGATCGTTTTCAATGTTCGATATCATTAGCAAGGCCTTGATAATTTTACTTAGGCGCATCAGCGTTTTTTGCGACTCCATCATTTTCGCCTCCAACTCAGGTGGCAATTGTCCGCCTGCAACCATGTTCTCGAACCTGTTTTGCAAAATGGAAATCGGGGTTAGTAATTCATGCGACACGTTGGCCATGAATTCCTTTTCCAAAAGAAATGCAGCTTTAACTTGCACCATCATGTCATTTAGACTTCGGTCGAGATACAAAAAGTCGTATGTGTTAGTAGCAATAGGGCTTGGTTCGAAGCGTGTTGGGTGCTCCATTTTTTTTAGTTTTTGCTCAATGATGATGCGCAATGGACGCATCAAATAACGCGTAAAGCCGATGTCGAGTAAGAGCGTGATGAGGGTAATGATAAGCATGATCCACAAGGTCATACTTTGTAAGGTTTTGTTCAGCTCATTTAGTGAACTTAGTCCTTCACCAAGCTCTAAACCATACGGTTGATTATCGTAGTAAAATGTCGAACTAAGAATGCGGTATTCAAAAACATCACCCCCAACATCGCGCCATCCGTTACTTACAGTAACTGAGTCGTTAAGCTGATTGACGGGCTGGATGGAAACAAATTCTTCTTTAATAAGATTGTAATTGCCAAAACTACAATCCTCATCGTCTTTGATTTCACTGATGTCGCCGTGTTTAATAAGCTTCATCACCTTTTCTTGTTTTGCCTTGAGGCGATGATCAATGTGGTTCATTGCAACCTTACTCACAATAATGGGTAGTATTGCACCAAAGGTGAAAATCAGGATGAGCTTGGAGAAGGTATGGTAGAGGGCTAACTTGGTACCTAACTTTAGTGGTTTCATGGGCGTTATAAAATCGCTTTTTAGTTTATTCTATAGCCAATGCCTCGAACCGTTTCAAGCCAAACAGGATCGGAAAATGCAGCAAGCTTTTTTCGAATGTTCTTCATGTGTACATCGATATAGTTCGATTCGTAATCGTCTTCCAAAATATCTCCCCAAAGATGCTCAGTCAACTGAATTCGTGTGATAACCTTGTTCTTATTAAGAATCAGATAATGCAGAATGTCAAATTCTTTCTTCGTAAGGTTGATGCCTTGATTATCGAACTTAAAGGTGCGGTTTAGTATATCAAGCTCAAAGCCACCAATGCTAATGGTATTTCTTGTCAAGCCGTGTTTACGTCTTAGAATGGCTTGCATCCGCGAATGAAGCTCTGGTAAGGAGAACGGTTTTGCTAAATAATCATCAGCTCCCAAGTTAAGTCCAGCAATCTTATCATTGGTGCTGCTTCGTGCTGTTAAAATGATGAAGGCCGCTTCGGCGTTCACTTCCTTGGCCTCCTTCAGCAAATCAAGCCCGTCGTAGTCTGGTAAGCCTAAATCGAGTAACACGAAGTCGTATTGGTTAACAAACAATTTTTCCGACGCCTCTTTGCCTGTCTGGCATAAATCGCAGCGGTAGCCTGAGTGTGAAAGAAAGTTTTCGATCTCTTGGGCAAGACTTTTTTCGTCTTCAACAATTAATACATGCATCGGCTATTTATTTTATTTATAAACGAAGGTTGGTCAAAGAAAGACGCTCAACCTAAATATTAGATGAAGATGGTTTTTTAAGGAGTTTGAATGGCCTCGTCGATGCACGCTAGAAGCAAGGTGCAGCTTTCTTGGATCTCCTTCTCGCTAATGATTAATGGTGGCGCTAAACGGATACAGTCGTCTGCATATAGAAACCAATCAGCAAGCAGTCCATTGATCAATGCCAAATGCAGAATACGCTGCACTAATGCTGCATCACCGATATCAAGGGCAATCATTAATCCTTTGCTGCGAAGTTCTTTTATAATCGGATGCACAAGTACTTTTTTAAACAAACGCTCTTTGGTTGGTATCTGCGCTACTACATTTTCTTCTTCTAAAATCGAAATGCCGGCTAGCGCAGCCGCACAGCAAACCGGGTGTCCACCAAAGGTTGTAATGTGGCCAAGAACAGGGTCGTGTGTTAATTCATGCATCAGCGATGAACTCGCAATGAATGCGCCTAGGGGCATTCCTGCGCCTAAGGCCTTCCCTAAGCACAGTATATCGGGCGTCACGCCTTCGTGCTCGAAGCAAAAATTCTTGCCCGTCCTGCCCATCCCTGTTTGAATCTCGTCAAAAACAAGAAGGGCGCCCGTTTCGCTGCAACGCTTGCGCAAACGATCAAGAAAGCCGGGTGATGGAATGCGAACGCCTGCTTCGCCTTGAATAGGTTCGATTACCACACAAGCAGTATGCTGGTCAATCTCCTGGAGAGCCTCCACATCGTTGAAAGGTAAGTGTTTAATGCCCGGTGGAAGCGGACGAAATGCGCCTTTCATCCACTCCTCGCTACCCAGCGAAAGCGCACCAAGTGTGCTGCCGTGGTAGGCTTTTTCAAAAGATACGATGTTGGGTCTACCGGTGGCGCGTTTGGCCAGCTTCAAAGCGCCTTCTATGGCTTCGCTACCCGAGTTTACAAAGTACACAGACGATAGGGTGGGAGGAAGTAAGCTGCAAAGTTTTTGAGCTAACAAAACCTGCGTTGACTGGATCAATTCGCCATACACCATCACATGCAGGTGCTTATGGGCTTGGCTTGTGATGGCGTCAATCACCTTCGTTTGGCCGTGGCCTAAACTCGATACAGCGATACCTGAAATCATGTCGAAGTAACGCTTCCCGCTGGTATCGAATAGAAAACAGCCTAGCGCATGATCAACCTCTAGCAGGAGTGGGCTAGGACTCGTTTGCGCATTGTGCTTTAGAAATAAGGGTCGCATACTCATGGTTTTGCGAAGTTAGAAAACAAAAAGTGTTTTGTTAGAAAGAAGCCGATTCTTAAACTAGTATTAATTTTCAGCAGCTCATCGATGATTTATTTTCAGTATGCGATAAAAAATTTGTTTTGAATATTATTATTCTTACATTTGCAAACCTTAAATACAAAAAAATCTAAAGAATGATTATCATCCCTATCAAAGAAAACGAGACAATAGATCGCGCACTTAAGAAATTCAAAAAGAAGTTCGAGAAAACAGGCATCGTTCGCGAACTCCGCGCCAGACAAGCATTTGAGAAACCATCTATCACACGCAGACAGACAATTAAGCGTGCTGTATATAAAAGTCAATTGATCGAACAAAACGCAATTTAGTTCTTCAATATCGCATTTTTAAAAGCGTAACCCATTCGGTTACGCTTTTTTTTTACTATTTTTCGAAAAGAAGCGTTATTATCGATATGCATCAGGAAGAATTTCTTCGCTACATCGAACTGGAAAAGCGGTATTCGCCGCACACCGTGACGGCCTATAAGCAGGACCTCGCTGACTTCTTCGCATACATCGACAAAAGCTATGGTGCGATGGCGCCGGGTGAGATTCAGCATGGCATGGTGCGGTCGTGGATGGTCGAGCTGATGGAGGCGGGATTAGCAGCGCGTTCAATCAACAGAAAGCTGACTACGCTGCGCTCTTTTTATAAATACCTACTTCGTCAAGGCGCATCCATCAGCAATCCAATGGTGCGGGTGCAGCCACCAAAGAATGCAAAGAAACTACCCGTATTTGTGGAAGCGGATAAAATGCAGAAACTTTTTGATGAAATACCTTTCGGTGCTGGTTTCGAAGGCCTTCGCGACAGGTTGATTTTGGAATTGTTTTATGCCACGGGTATGCGTTTAGCCGAGCTCATCGGACTGAAGCTGGAAGAGGTTGATTGTAATGCGCGCATACTTAAGGTTTTAGGTAAGCGGAACAAAGAAAGACTGATACCTTTTCCAGCGGTTCTCGTAAAGCAAATAGAATTGTATTTGGAGATGCGTTCGCGTTTAGAACAGGCAGATCCGGTGTTATTATTGGTTACGATGAAAGGAAAGCGCATGTATCCCAAAATGGTGTATGAGATTGTGGTTCACTACCTCGGTTTGGTAACTACCTTGGAGAAAAGAAGTCCGCATGTTCTTAGGCATACCTTTGCTACGCACATGCTGAACAATGGCGCAGACATCAATGCAATAAAAGAACTTTTAGGGCATGCTAATTTATCAGCCACGCAAGTGTACACCCACAACACCATCGAAAAACTTAAAAACATTCATAAACAAGCACATCCAAAAGCCTAATTATGCTTTTTGTTTAGACTATCTCAACAATCTATACTTACATTTGCTATCACACTTTTCAACCCTTTAAACACAGAGCTATGAACATTAAAATTCAATCCATCCATTTCGATGCCGACAAAAAATTGATCGCATTCGTTGAAGAGAAAGTTGAGAAACTATCCCATTTCTGGGACCACATTGAAGACGTGGATGTTTTCTTGCGCTTAGAGAATGCCGAGGATCACAGCAACAAAGTAGCAGAGATCAAGACGCACTTCAACGGAAAGCTTTTGTTTTCGAACGAGCACCATAGCACTTTTGAGGGCGCAGTTGACGCTGCATACATGGCTTTAAGTCGCCAAGTGAAGCGCGAAAAAGAAAAGCATTTAGGTCTTTGATAGTGCTTTTTGTTCCCTTTGCATATTTTTTTTTGCCTTTTGCCTTAAATACTTGCAAATAAATTTTGCGAAGCCAATAATACTTCCTACATTTGCAGTCCTTTTTAAAAAAAGTAATTGAAATAGTATATAAAGAAAACCGCGAAAGTGGCGTTTTTTATGGTCTTTGCCGATGTAGCTCAGTTGGCCAGAGCTACTGATTTGTAATCAGTGGGTCGGGGGTTCGAATCCCTCCATCGGCTCTTAGTGAAGTTGAAGTTCTTTGTTTAGGAAAGTTTTTTTGCAAGAAAGGGGATTCTAGGATGAATCCATACTTGCATGTAAAGTTAAGGAGGGGAGATACCAGAGTGGCCAAATGGAACAGACTGTAAATCTGTCGGGAAACCTTCGAAGGTTCGAATCCTTCTCTCCCCACACATAGTCTTTACACTCTCTTCATTGTTGTTCTTCGGAATTTAGTGAAGAAGAAAGCAAGCGGAAGTAGCTCATTTGGTAGAGCATCAGCCTTCCAAGCTGAGGGTGGCCGGTTCGAGCCCGGTCTTCCGCTCAAGAAAGAGAAGCCAATGTAGCTCAGTCGGTAGAGTACATCCATGGTAAGGATGAGGTCACCAGTTCGATCCTGGTCATTGGCTCCAGATTGATCATAATGAAATTGTAAACGATCAAAGAGTATTATCAATAATAAATTAACAAAAAACCAATAACAATTAATTAATCTTAAAATGGCAACCAAAGAAAAATTCGAACGGACCAAGCCCCACGTAAACATCGGAACGATCGGGCACGTAGATCACGGTAAAACAACGCTCACAGCAGCGATTACCACAGTGCTTGCTCAAAAAGGGCTCGCAACTGTTAGGGATTTCTCATCGATTGATAATGCACCTGAGGAGAAAGAAAGGGGTATTACAATCAATACAGCTCACGTTGAGTATCAGACGGCGCTTCGTCACTATGCACACGTTGACTGTCCAGGCCACGCCGATTATATCAAGAACATGGTTACAGGTGCCGCTCAAATGGACGGTGCTATCCTTGTTGTTGCTGCAACCGACGGTGCTATGCCACAAACTCGTGAGCACGTTCTGCTTGCTCGTCAAGTAGGTGTTCCTAAAATCGTTGTTTTCCTGAACAAGGTTGACATGGTTGATGATCCTGAAATTCTTGATATCGTTGAAATGGAATTACGTGACCTGCTCACTTTTTACCAATTCGATGGTGTTAACACGCCTATTATCCGTGGTTCTGCTCTTGGTGGTCTAAACTTAGATGCTAACTGGGTTCCTAAAATTATGGAATTGATGGATGCTGTGGATTCTTATATCCCAGTTCCTCCGCGTATGGTTGATCTTCCTTTCCTTATGCCTGTTGAGGACGTGTTCTCAATCACGGGTCGTGGTACTGTTGCTACTGGTCGTGCTGAGCGCGGTGTAATCAACTCTGGCGACGATGTTGAAATCGTTGGTATGCAAGAAGAGAAACTGAAGTCAACGGTTACTGGTGTTGAGATGTTTCGTAAGACTTTGGATCGTGGTGAAGCTGGTGACAACATGGGATTACTGCTCCGTGGTATTGAGAAATCAAATATCCGTCGCGGAATGGTTGTTGCAAAACCAGGTTCAATCACACCTCATACTGAATTCAAAGCTGAGATCTACGTATTGAAGAAAGAAGAAGGTGGACGTCACACTCCATTTCACAACAAATACCGCCCTCAGTTTTACCTCCGTACCACTGACGTAACTGGAGAAATCACGCTTCCAGAAGGACGTGAAATGGTTATGCCAGGTGACAACGTAACAATCAATGTTGTGTTGATCCAACCGGTAGCTATGGATAAAGGTCTTCGTTTCGCTATCCGCGAAGGTGGACGTACCGTAGGTGCAGGTCAAGTAACTGAAATTATTAAGTAATTGAATAATGCGGGAACCGGTAACAACCGGTTCCCGTTTTATTATGGGTTTTAAGGTAGCTGAAGAGGGGATGCAGATCGCATGAATTGAGAAAAACGGGTGTAGCTCAATTGGTAGAGTAGCGGTCTCCAAAACCGTTGGCTGGGAGTTCGAGTCTCTCCACCCGTGCAAAAACAAGCAGGTCCGCTAATGGCGGATCGACTTATTAAAAGGATCACTCACGAAAGCATATGAATAAAATCAAGCTGTATTTTGAAGAGTCCTGGATCGAACTGGTTCAGAAAGTCTCTTGGCCTACATGGGCTGAATTGCAAAGCAGCGCCATCATCGTGATGGTTGCTTCCATCATCATCGCAATGATGATCTTTACGATGGATGTGTCGTTCAGTGGCTTATTAGGAATTTTTTACAATATGTTCGCTTAAAATCAACATGGATCAGACTCAAATCAAACCAACGACCGGCACTACCGATACCACCAAAAAATGGTATGTGGTAAGAGCGATCAGTGGTAAAGAAAAGAAGATCAAGCAGTATATTGAGTCGGAGATAAACCGACTTAATCTGACCGACTTCGTTTCCCAAGTGCTGATTCCGACGGAAAAAATATACCTTATCAAGGATGGTAAGAAAATCAGTAAAGAGCGTAACTATTTCCCTGGTTATATCCTGATTGAAGCCAATTTGGTAGGCGAGGTTCCGCACGTTATATCTAATGTCAATGGTGTAATCAACTTTCTAGGTCCTAAAGGCGAAGCTCCTTCGCCCTTGCGCCAGTCAGAAGTGAACCGCATCTTAGGCAAAGTAGATGAGCTGTCGGAAACACAAGAGAGCATGGGCGTGCCATTCGTAGTAGGTGAAAATGTGAAGGTGGTGGATGGTCCTTTCAATAGCTTCTCCGGAACTATTGAGGAAATTAACGAAGAGAAGAAGAAACTTAAAGTAATGGTTAAGATCTTTGGTCGTAAAACGCCGTTGGAGCTTAGCTATATGCAAGTCGAAAAAGAGTAATTATTTTTTATAAATCCGGTTTGGCGTTTGACGTTTCTGTTATAAGTTTTTAAGCTTCCACTTACTACTACAAACAACAAACTCCCAACACCAAACTAAATTCAATATGGCAAAAGAAATAGGCGCATTAATTAAGTTACAAATAAAAGGCGGAGCGGCCAATCCTGCTCCTCCTATTGGTCCAGCATTGGGTGCCAAGGGTGTCAATATCATGGAGTTTTGCAAGCAATTCAATGCTCGCACGCAAGATAGGGCAGGCAAGGTTACGCCAGTAATCATTACGGTTTACACCGACAAGAGCTTCGACTTTATTCTTAAAAATCCTCCGGTGACCGTTGGTCTGCTCGAGGCTGCTAAGGTAAAAGCAGGTTCTGCCGAGCCAAACCGTTCTAAAGTAGGATCGGTTAGTTGGGATCAAGTACGTCAGATCGCTGAGGAAAAAATGCCCGATCTAAACTGTTTTACCATCGAATCTGCCATGAGCATGGTTGCTGGTAGCGCACGTAGTTTGGGAATCACTGTTGAAGGGACTAAACCTTTCTGATCCTTTTATCTAAAAACGAATTAATGCAATGAAGAAGAAACTGACTAAAAAACAAAAAGAGGTTGTCGCAAAATACGACGCCACTAAAGCATATTCGCTTGAAGAAGCGGCTAAAATCGTTCAAACTATTTCCTATACCAAGTTTGATGCATCTGTTGACTTAGATATTCGCCTAGGCGTTGATCCTAAGAAAGCAAACCAGATGGTACGTGGTATAGTTACACTTCCGCACGGAACTGGTAAAACAGTTCGTGTATTGGTTCTTTGTACACCTGATAAAGAGCAAGAGGCAAAGGATGCTGGTGCTGAATTCGTTGGTTTGGATGAGTATATCCAAAAGATCGAGCAGGGTTGGACCGATGTGGATATCATCATCACCATGCCAAGCGTAATGGGTAAAGTTGGTAAACTGGGTAAAATACTTGGACCACGTAACCTTATGCCAAATCCTAAGACAGGTACCGTTACCACCGACATCGGTAAGGCGGTGAAAGAGGTGAAGGCTGGTAAAATCGACTTTAAAGTAGACAAGCAAGGCATTATCCACGCTTCTGTGGCTAAAGTATCTTTTGATCCTGCAATGATAGCTGAGAACGCAAACGAACTGTTGAGTTCTATTGCTAAACTTAAGCCAGCTGCAGCTAAAGGAACCTACATGCGTAGCGTGTTCATGAGTAGTACGATGAGCCCGGGTGTGATGATCGAAACACGATCACTCAACAACCAATAATTTATTAACGGATTTTAGATTTTCAAAAATAGCAATCATGACTCGTTCAGAAAAAGACCAGTTGATCGAACAACTGTCAGAAAAGTTAAAATCAAGCACCCATTTCTATATCACGGATTTATCCACAATGACCGTAGAAAAGACGAATGAGCTTCGTCGTATATGTTTCAAGAAGGACATCGAACTTCAGGTAGCTAAAAACACAATCATTCGTAAGGCGATGGAGCGTAGCGGAAACGACTACTCCGGTCTGTTTGATGTGTTGAAAGGTTCATCTTCAATCATGTTCTGTGAAACAGCAAATGTGCCTGCTAAAATCATTAAGGACTTCCGTAAAAAGAACGATCGTCCTCTTTTGAAAGGCGCATTCGTAGAATCTTCTGTTTATATCGGCGATAGCAATGTAAGTGTTCTGTCCGACCTCAAGTCGAAAAACGAACTCATCGCAGATATCATCGCTTTGCTGCAGTCACCTGCACAAAACGTTATCAGCGGTCTTTCCTCTGCTGGAGGCAAGTTAGCCGGTATCGTGAAGACACTCTCCGAGAAAAACGAAAATTAATATCCAAACAAGCAACTATTATTTCTAATCCTTTAAACAATCATTATCATGGCAGACTTAAAAGCTTTCGCTGAACAATTAGTAAACCTCACTGTTAAAGAAGTGAACGAACTCGCAAAAATCCTGAAGGATGAATATGGTATCGAACCAGCAGCTGCAGCTGTAGCTGTAGTAGCAGGTGGTGCAGGTGCTGGCGAAGCTGCAGTTGAGAAATCAACTTTCGACGTAATTCTTAAAAGTGCTGGAGGTGCTAAACTTGCAGTTGTTAAACTTGTGAAAGAGCTTACTGGTCTTGGACTGAAAGAAGCAAAAGAACTTGTTGATGCTGCTCCAAAACCAATCAAAGAAGGTGTATCTAAAGCAGATGCAGAATCTCTGAAAGCTCAATTAACAGAAGCTGGGGCTGAAGTTGAGGTTAAATAACTCAGTCAAAAAAATACCGGGTTGTGCACTCTGCTAAAAGCGGAGTGTACAGCCCTTTTGCCGTTTACGGCAGAAGTGAAAACTTCTTACGTGTTTTTTGATTCGCTTGTTGTTTCACCTTTAAACACTTCTCCAAATGACCCTGTCGCAAAAATCATTGAGCTCACAAAAAAGAGTAAATTTTGCTTCTACACCAAGAGTAATTGATTATCCCGACTTCCTCGATATCCAAGTAAAATCATTTCAGGATTTCTTGCAGTTGGAGACTACTTCCGACAACCGCAATACGGAAGGATTATTTAAGGTTTTTAGTGAGAATTTTCCAATCTCCGACTCTCGCAACAATTTCGTTCTTGAGTTTTTAGATTATTATTTGGATCCTCCGCGTTATTCGCTCGAGGAATGCCTTGAGCGTGGCCTGACATACAGTGTTCCACTCAAAGCAAAACTAAAATTATATTGTACAGATCCTGAACACGTCGATTTTGAAACTATCATTCAAGATGTGTATTTAGGTACTATACCTTACATGACCCCAAAAGGAACGTTCTGCATCAATGGTGCTGAGCGTGTTGTTGTATCTCAGCTTCACCGTTCACCAGGTGTGTTCTTCGGACAGAGTCGCCATGCAAATGGAACGAAACTCTACTCTGCAAGGGTTATCCCATTTAAAGGATCGTGGATTGAGTTTGCAACGGACATCAACAATGTCATGTATGCCTATATCGATCGTAAGAAGAAGTTTCCAGTGACCACGCTTTTGCGTGCTATTGGCTTCGAAACCGATAAAGATATCCTTGAAATATTCGGCCTTGCTGATGAAGTAAAGGTTACAAGTGCTGGTGGCTTGAAGAAATTCCTTGGTCGCAAACTTGCAGCTCGTGTGCTTCGCACTTGGATTGAAGATTTTGTGGATGAAGATACCGGTGAAGTTGTTTCAATCGAGCGTAACGAGGTTATTCTTGAGCGCGAGACTGAACTGCATGAAGAGCATTTCAAAACCATCGTTGATTCTGGTACTGCAACTATCATCCTGCATAAGGAGGAAGCGAATTCTGCAGATTACGCCATTATCTACAATACCCTTCAAAAAGATACTTCTAATTCATCCAAGGAAGCGGTTGAGCATATCTACCGTCAGCTTCGTAATGCTGAACCACCAGATGAAGAAACAGCGCGTGGCATTATCGACAAACTGTTCTTCTCTGATAAGCGTTATGATTTGGGTGATGTTGGTCGTTACCGCATCAATAAAAAATTAAACCTCCAAACACCGGACGCTACGAAGGTGTTGACAAAGGATGATATTATCTGCATCATTCGCTATTTGATCCAACTGATCAATGCGAAAGCAGAAGTAGATGATATCGATCACTTGAGCAATCGTCGTGTTCGTACTGTTGGGGAGCAATTATACGCTCAGTTCGGAGTAGGTTTGGCTCGTATGGCTCGTACCATTCGCGAACGTATGAACGTGCGTGATAACGAGGTGTTTACGCCTACCGATTTGATTAACGCGAAGACGCTGTCTTCTGTAATAAACTCGTTCTTTGGAACGAACCAGCTGAGCCAGTTCATGGATCAGACCAATCCGCTTGCAGAGATAACGCACAAGCGTCGTCTCTCCGCACTCGGGCCAGGCGGTCTGTCTCGCGAACGTGCAGGCTTTGAGGTGCGTGACGTTCACTACACCCACTACGGTCGTCTTTGTACGATTGAGACTCCAGAGGGACCAAACATCGGTCTTATCTCGTCTTTGTGTGTGTATGCGAAAATAAACGCACTTGGATTTATTGAAACACCTTACCGTAAGGTAACAAAAGGTCGTGTGGAAATCGAAAACCCTGTGGTATACCTTACTGCAGAGGAAGAAGATACCATGATGATCGTTCAGGCAAGTGAGCCAATTGATGAAAAAGGCCGCTTGGTTGGTGATAAAGTGAAGGCGCGTTACGAAGGCGATTTTCCAATCGCTGATCGTGATCGAGTAAATCTGATGGACGTTGCTCCAAACCAGATTGCATCGATTGCTGCATCCCTCATTCCGTTTCTTGAGCATGATGATGCCAACCGTGCCCTGATGGGTTCGAATATGCAACGTCAGGCGGTTCCACTTCTTCGTCCTGAAGCACCTATCGTAGGTACAGGACTTGAGGCTGCTGTCGCTCGTGATTCACGTGTTTTGATTAACGCTGAACGTAATGGAGTAGTTGAGTATGTAGATGCGATAGAAATCACTATTCGTTACCAACGTACCGACGAGGAGAAGCTCGTTTCCTTTGATGAGGATGTGAAGACGTATAAACTGACTAAGTTTCAAAAAACAAATCAGAATACCGTTCTTAACCTCAAGCCAATTGTTAAAAAAGGCGAGAAAGTTGTTAAAGGTCAAGTATTGTGCGAAGGCTATGCCACTCAAAATGGTGAATTAGCTCTCGGACGTAACCTGAAAGTGGCATTCATGCCATGGAAAGGGTATAACTTTGAGGATGCTATCGTGATTTCTGAGCGTGTTATCCGTGAGGATGTATTTACATCCGTTCACGTTGATGAATACAATTTGGAAGTGCGTGACACGAAACGCGGTATGGAAGAGCTTACTGCTGATATTCCTAACGTTTCTGAAGAAGCCACAAAAGACCTCGATGAGAATGGTCTTATTCGTGTTGGTGCCGAGGTTACCGAAGGGGATATCCTCATTGGTAAAATCACACCAAAAGGCGAGACAGATCCTTCTCCCGAAGAGAAACTGCTCCGCGCCATTTTTGGTGATAAAGCCGGTGATGTTAAAGATGCTTCCTTAAAAGTTCCACCATCCGTAAAAGGTGTGGTTATCGAAAAACGTTTGTTCTCCCGCTTCCTTAAGGATCGTGGTTCAAAAGCAGATGAAAAGATTGCCGCTACCAAACTTGACGGTGAGCACAGCAAGGCGGTTGCCGAGGTGCGTGGTAAACTGGTTGAGAAGCTAATGGATATCGTGGGTGGTAAAACATCGCAAGGCGTTTACAACTTGTTTAAAGAGACCTTGATTGATAAAGGTTCTAAATTCACACAGAAGAATATTTCTGAGTTGGATTTTAACAACATCAATGCGTCTAAATGGACAAGCGATAAAGATAAAAACGACCAGGTCAAGGTGTTGTTGCACAACTACAACATCAAGATCAACGACATCAGTGGTGTTTTCAAACGCAGGAAATTTTCGCTCACACAGGGTGATGAACTGCCAATGGGAATCGTACAGATGGCTAAAGTTTATATCGCCAAAAAGCGTAAGCTTAAAGTGGGTGATAAAATGGCGGGTCGCCACGGAAACAAGGGTATCGTAGCTAAAATCGTTCGCGATGAGGATATGCCTTATCTGGAAGATGGAACGCCGGTGGATATCGTACTGAACCCGTTGGGTGTACCTTCTCGTATGAACTTGGGTCAAATTTATGAAACCGTATTAGCTTGGGCTGGAGAGCGGTTGGGCATGAAGTTCGCCACACCTATCTTTGACGGAGCTTCTTTGGATCAGATTGATGAATACGTAAACAAAGCAGGTTTGCCGCGTCTCGGAAGTACATACCTCTATGATGGTGGTACTGGTGAGAAGTTTGATCAGCCAGCTACAGTAGGTATCATTTACATGCTGAAACTTGGCCACATGGTGGACGATAAGATGCATGCCCGTTCAATCGGACCGTACTCGCTCATCACACAGCAGCCGCTGGGTGGTAAAGCACAGTTCGGTGGTCAGCGTTTTGGTGAGATGGAGGTTTGGGCGATCGAGGCATTCGGCGCAGCTAACATTTTGCAAGAATTGCTTACCATCAAGTCTGATGACGTGGTCGGAAGAGCCAAGGCCTATGAGAGTATCGTTAAAGGCGATATCTTGCAGCCACCAGGAATTCCTGAATCCTTCAATGTACTTACTCACGAACTTCGTGGTCTGTGTTTGAAGGTGACCTTCGACTGATAAATAGAGTAGGGAAGAAGAGTTAGCTCTTCTTCCCTAACTACTTGCAGCCATTAAACGCTACTCTTCATTAACTAAATAAAAGGACAACAAAATGACCGTCAGAAGGGAATCAAAAGTTAAGAGTAATTTCTCGAATATAACCATCAGTCTGGCCTCCCCTGAATACATCCTGGAAAGTTCCAGTGGAGAAGTATTGAAGCCGGAGACCATCAACTACAGAACTTACAAACCGGAGCGCGACGGACTTTTCTGTGAGCGTATTTTCGGACCTGTAAAAGATTGGGAATGTCATTGCGGTAAATACAAGCGTATCCGTTATCGCGGTATTGTTTGTGACCGTTGTGGTGTTGAAGTGACGGAGAAAAAAGTGCGCCGTGAGCGCATGGGACATATCCAACTGACCACTCCTGTGGCTCACATTTGGTATTTCCGCTCCCTACCAAACAAAATTGGCTATCTACTCGGGCTTCCAACAAAGAAGCTTGATATGATTATTTATTACGAGCGTTTTGTCGTTATTCAGGCCGGTGTGGCCCAGAAAGCCGACGGCAATCCAGCTGTATATTTAGATTTTCTATCCGAAGATGAGTATCTGAACATTTTAGATACCCTTCCAAAGGACAATCAGCATTTGCCTGAAGACGATCCTAATAAATTTATTGCTAAGATGGGCGCAGAGGCGCTGTATGATCTGTTAAAGCGTCTAGACCTTGAGTCGCTCGCTGCTAAATTGAAGCACCAAGCCGATAACGAGACCTCTCAGCAACGTAAAACAGAAGCCCTAAAGCGTCTGCATGTTGTAACATCCTTCATGGATGCAAACACGCGTATCGAAAATAAACCAGAATGGATGATTGTGAAGGTGGTGCCTGTTATTCCACCAGAACTGCGTCCATTGGTGCCATTGGATGGTGGTCGTTTTGCAACCTCTGATTTAAATGATCTTTATCGTCGTGTGATTATCCGTAACAACCGTCTCAAGCGTTTGTTGGAGATCAAAGCGCCAGACGTTATTCTGCGTAACGAGAAGCGTATGCTTCAAGAAGCCGTGGATTCATTGTTTGACAATTCTAGAAAAGTAAATGCAGTTAAGACAGAATCAAACCGCGCCCTCAAGTCGCTTTCCGACTCCCTGAAGGGTAAGCAAGGTCGTTTCCGTCAAAACTTACTCGGTAAGCGTGTCGATTACTCGGCCCGTTCCGTTATTGTTGTAGGACCTTATTTGAAGCTGCACGAATGCGGTCTGCCAAAAGACATGGCTGCTGAGCTCTTCAAACCATTTATCATCCGCAAGATGATTGAAAGGGGTGTTGTAAAAACAGTTAAGTCTGCTAAAAAGATTGTGGATCGTAAGGATCCGATCGTTTGGGATATTTTAGAGAATGTGTTGAAAGGCCATCCAGTGCTTCTCAACCGAGCTCCGACCCTTCACAGATTGGGTATTCAAGCCTTTCAACCAAAACTGATTGAAGGAAAGGCAATTCAATTGCACCCGCTCGTTTGTACGGCTTTCAACGCCGATTTCGACGGTGATCAGATGGCCGTTCACGTGCCGCTGGGTCATGCCGCTATCTTAGAGGCGCAGTTGCTTATGCTTGCTTCTCATAACATTCTAAACCCTGCAAACGGTGCTCCGGTAACGGTTCCATCTCAGGATATGGTACTTGGTTTGTACTATATTTCTAAAGGAAAGCGTACCGAGGCAGGTAAAGTTGTTAAAGGTGAAGGACTCAAGTTCTATGGACCTGAAGAGGTTATTATTGCCTTGAATGAAGGCAAATTGGACTTGCATGCATGGATCAAGGTTAGAGTAAATGTTCTTGAAGGCGGTGTATTGGTGAGCAAGCTCACTGAAACTACTGTAGGGCGCGTGCTCTTTAATCAAGTGGTTCCTGTTGAGATGGGATATATCAACGAACAGTTGACTAAAAAATCCTTGCGTGAGATTATTAGCAATATCCTGAAGACCTCAGGCATGGCGCGTACAGCTCACTTCTTGGATGACATTAAGGATCTCGGATTTACCATGGCATTCCGAGGCGGTCTTTCCTTTAACATCGAGGACGTTCACGTTCCGAAGGAGAAAGAAGAGCTCGTTAAGAAAGCCAAGGCAGAAGTGGAAGAGGTTGTATCTAACTACAACATGGGTTTCATCACCAACAACGAGCGTTACAACCAGATTATCGATATCTGGCAACGTACCACGTCGCGTGTTACAGATGCTCTGATGAAGCAAATCTCTACCGATAAGCAAGGTTTCAATTCCATCTATATGATGCTTGATTCGGGTGCAAGGGGTTCTAAAGAGCAGATTCGTCAGCTCGGTGGAATGCGCGGCTTGATGCAGCGTCCGCAGAAATCCGGCAGTACAGGCGGAGAGATTATTGAAAATCCAATTCTTTCAAACTTCAAAGAAGGTTTGTCGATTCTTGAGTATTTCATTTCTACTCACGGTGCGCGTAAAGGTCTTGCGGATACAGCACTTAAGACGGCTGATGCGGGTTATCTTACACGTCGTTTGGTTGATGTGGCTCAGGATGTTATCATCACGCTCCAAGATTGTGGAACATTACGTGGCCTGATGGCAACGGCGCTGAAGAACAACGAAGATGTAGTGGAATCACTATACGACCGTATTCTTGGCCGTACCTCTCTACACGATGTGCTTCACCCAATCACTGGACAGTTGTTGGTTAAATCGGGCGAAGAAATCAAAGAAGAAATAGCAGCATTAATCGAGGACTCTCCAATTGAAGCTGTTGAGATTCGTTCTGTATTGACCTGTGAGTCGAAGAAAGGTGTTTGCGCCAAATGTTACGGCCGCAGCCTTGCAACAGGCCGCATGGTGCAAATCGGAGAAGCTGTTGGTGTTATCGCCGCTCAGTCAATCGGTGAGCCAGGTACACAGCTTACACTTCGTACCTTCCACGTTGGTGGTACTGCGAGTAAGTCGGTATCTGAATCACAGATCCACGCGAAATACGATGGTATCCTCGAATTTGAAGAAGTTCGTACAGTTAAAGGCAAAGAGAATGGCGAAGTTGTATTAGGTCGTTCTGGTGAATTCAGAATTGTGGATGCTAACACCCGCAACCTCCTTGCTACTAGCAACATCCCTTACGGTGCTGCATTGTACTTTAAAAACAAAGACAAGGTTAAAAAAGGCGAACTCATTTGTGAGTGGGATCCATACAATGCTGTAATCATCTCTGAAAACGCTGGTAAAATTGATTTCCATCACATCGAGGAAGGCATAACCTTCCGTGAGGAGTCGGATGAACAAACGGGCTTTAAAGAGAAGGTTATCATCGATAGCCGCGACAAGACAAAGAATCCTGTTATCAAGATTGTTACGGAAGGCAAGATTGCTGAAATCCTTAAGGAATACAATATCCCTGTAGGTGCTCACATCGCTGTCAATAAAGGACAGAAGATTCAGGCTGGTGATATTTTGGTTAAGATTCCTAGGGTATCTGGAAAATCAGGTGATATCACTGGAGGTCTGCCGCGTGTTACGGAGCTGTTTGAGGCACGTAATCCTTCGAATCCGGCCGTTGTGTCTGAAATCGACGGACTTATCTCCTTCGGTGGTGTTAAGCGTGGTAACCGCGAAATCGTGGTTACATCCCGCGAAGGCAAAGAGAAGAAATATCTCGTTTCTTTGTCCAAGCACATCTTGGTGCAGGCAAACGATTATGTTAAAGCGGGTATGCCGCTTTCTGATGGAGCCATTACTCCTTCCGACATCCTTGCTATCAAAGGACCTTCAAAAGTTCAAGAATACTTGGTGAATGAGATTCAAGAGGTATATCGTTTACAAGGAGTGAAGATCAATGACAAACACTTTGAAACGATCGTTCGTCAGATGATGCGTAAGGTTCAGATTGAAGATCCAGGCGATACACTTTTACTTGAGAAGGATTCATCCGACAAGATGGACTTCATGGAAGCGAACGATTCGCTCTTTGACAAGAAGGTTGTAGTTGATGCTGGTGATTCATCATCTGTTAAAGCTGGTCAGATCATTACTATTCGTAAGCTTCGCGATGAAAACTCGATGCTCAAACGTAAGGATATGAAGACGATTGAGGCTCGTGATGCTGTTCCTGCTACATCCAATCAATTGCTGCAGGGTATCACGCAAGCTTCTCTGCAAACGAAGAGCTGGATTTCGGCGGCTTCCTTCCAGGAAACCACCAAAGTGCTCAACGAAGCAGCGGTTAGTGGAAAACGCGATGAACTCCTTGGTCTGAAAGAGAACGTGATTGTTGGACACCTTATTCCTGCTGGAACAGGTTTGCGCAATTACGAAAAACTCATCGTAGGATCTCAGGAAGAATACGATATGCTTATGGCTTCTAAGAAAGAGGCTGAAGAAGTAGAGTCAGATTCTTAATGCGAATTATTAGCATAAAAAAAGCCAGGGTTATTCCTGGCTTTTTTTATATATTTACTAAACAAGAAAACACCTATGGAAGATAAAAACACAGCACCGCAGCTCAGCATCGAGCTCACCGAGGAGATCGCCGATGGTATCTACTCCAATTTAGCGATCATCACACATTCCAATTCGGAATTTGTTATTGATTTCGTAAAAGTAATGCCCGGCGTACCTAAGGCAAAAGTGAAATCCCGCATTTTGCTTACCCCTCAGCATGCTAAACGCTTAGTGGCTGCCTTGCAAGAGAACCTGCAAAAATTTGAACAAGTAAACGGCCCAATTAAGCAAACCGAAGGGTTAACCATTCCGATGAATTTCGGTGGTCCAACTGCGCAAGCCTGAGTGTACGGGTTATGCTTCGGTAATTTGGCCGTCTCTCATAGCGATGCGCCGATCTGCCATGGCAGCCAATTCTTCGTTGTGCGTAGCGATGATGAAGGTTTGCTTGAATTGATCGCGTAGTCGAAAGAAAAGTTGATGCAATTCGCGTGCGTTAGCAGAGTCTAAGTTGCCCGATGGCTCATCTGCAATGACTAATGCAGGCTTGTTGATGAGCGCCCTTGCTACAGCTGTGCGCTGCTGTTCTCCGCCCGACAACTCGGACGGCTTGTGATGCGCACGGTCTTTTAGTCCTAGCAGGGTAAGCAACGCTAAACCATCGTGCTCAGCCTCTGCTTTTGAACGACCTCCTATGTAGGCCGGTAGGCAAACGTTTTCCAGCGCTGTGAATTCTGGTAGCAGGTGATGGAATTGAAAAACGAAGCCGATGTTCTTGTTGCGGAACGCGGCGAGTTCGGAGCCTTTTAGCGAGTCAATTTTGGTGTTTTTGATCTGCAACGCGCCACTATCGGCTTTGTCCAGCGTTCCTATAATATGTAAAAGTGTGCTTTTTCCAGCACCAGAGGCTCCTACAAGGGATATTATCTCACCTTCTTGGACCTCCATACTGACGCCTTTTAGCACCTTTAATTGATCGTAGGATTTATAAATTTGCTTAGCTACCAACATGTGTGCAATTTACATTTTTTTAAGCAGGAAAAATGTCTTAATCTTGCATTCGCTTTCAGGTGTGTAAAACGTCAAGCCTGGCGCATGCTTTTAAAATCAAAAAACGAAAACAAAAATAAAATCAATTAGCTATGAACTTACACGAATATCAAGGCAAGCAAATTCTTAAAACATTTGGAATCGGCATTCAAGAAGGAATCGTTGCCGAGTCACCAGAGAAAGCTGTGGAAGCCGCTAAGGAGCTTACAAAAACAACAGGTACGAATTGGTGGGTGATTAAGGCACAAGTCCATGCCGGTGGCCGTGGTAAAGGTGGTGGAGTTAAACTTGCTAAGTCGCTTGAAGAAGTAATGGAGCGAGCAACTAACATCATAGGTATGAACCTTGTTACTCCGCAGACTGGTCCTCAAGGAAAGAAAGTGCATAAAGTTTTGATTGCGCAGGATGTATATTATCCTGGCGAAAGCAAAACGGCTGAATTTTATGTGAGTGTGCTTTTGAACAGGCAGACTGGCAAAAACATCATCATGTATTCAACTGAAGGCGGAATGGATATTGAAGAAGTGGCAGAAAAAACGCCTCACTTAATTTTCAAAGAAGAAGTAGATCCTGCTGTTGGTCTTCAGGGGTTTCAGGCGCGTCGTGTGGCTTTTAACTTAGGGCTCTCTGGTAATGCCTTCAAGGAGATGACGAAATTCATTGCAAACCTTTATAAAGCCTACGATTCGATTGATGCATCTTTATTTGAAATCAATCCGGTATTGAAAACATCCGACAATAAAATCATTGCCGTTGATGCTAAAGTAAACATGGATGACAACGCGCTTTACCGCCATCCGAATATTGCTGAGCTTCGCGACATTCTGGAAGAAGATCCAACAGAAGTGGAAGCGGGTAAACACGATCTTAACTATGTTAAACTTGACGGTAACGTGGGTTGCATGGTGAATGGTGCAGGTTTAGCCATGGCTACAATGGATATGATTAAATTATCGGGTGGTGAGCCTGCCAACTTCTGCGATGTTGGTGGTACAGCCAATGCCGCTCGTGTGGAGCAAGCCTTTCGTATCATCCTTTCCGACCCGAATGTGAAAGCCATCTTGGTAAATATTTTCGGCGGTATTGTTCGCTGCGACCGTGTTGCACAAGGGATTGTAGATGCTTATAAGAACATCGGAACCATTCCGGTGCCGATTATCGTTCGTTTACAAGGCACGAATGCTGCTGAAGGTAAAAAGATCATTGACGATTCGGGTTTAAAGGTGTATTCAGCCATTCAGTTGAAAGAAGCCGCTGAATTGGTAAACCAAGTCCTCACGAAGTAAGTATTTCTTATCGTCTATTCTTAGCACATTGAAAACACGCGACAGTCAATCTAATTTTTTAGGGATCACCGAGCCGGAGCTTTGTTCTTACGAGCATTCTAAGTTTGTGATTCAGTCTATACCGTACGAGCATACTTCATCGTATTTAGAGGGCTCAGCAAAAGGTCCGGAAGCAATACTTTCAGCTTCTCACTATGTTGAGTTTTACGACGAAGAGCTCGATCAAGAAACCTATAAGACATCACCGATTGCGACCTTGGATCCGATTGATTTTAAAGGAGCTGTTGATGAGCAGGCGGTTAACCTGATTGAGCAGGAGACCAAGAAGTTGATTGATGATAAAAAATTCGTTGTTTCATTAGGAGCCGAGCACACCGTTACATTGGGCTTGGTCAAGGCGCATCGTTCCTTATATCCCGATTTGTGCGTTCTGCAAATAGACGCACATTCGGATTTGCGCACCTCTTATCACGACAACATCTATTCTCATGCCTCTGTGATGGCGCGAGTGCATGATCTAGGCATTCCGCTAACACAGATAGGGATACGTGCCCAGT
>CANFOZ010000034.1 GCA_947448795.1 Bacteroidota bacterium | reverse complement strand
TCAAAACTAATCTTCAAGCTTGATAAAAACGCGGTTGCTCATCCTTCCATCGGCATCGTGCAAACGCAGTACATACGATCCCGCAGGCAAGGCTGCTGTCGTTATGTAAAAATGCTTGCTGTTGCTGCCCAAAGAGCCCTCTAGCACCCGGTTTCCTAACATGTCCATAAGCGCATAGGCTTTGGGGTTGGCTGTTGGATCTGTTACGGAAACCTCCAAGATATTGTGTACCGGGTTCGGGTAGAGGCGGAGTGCTGCAGCAGCGGCATTATCATCATCCACTCCCAACGGATTTCCTTCGAAATAAGCGATGAAATCGATGGTGGACACATCGAGTGTGTCAATGAAAATGGAGTCAGCGGTATTGCTGATCAGCGCGTTGGGGTCCCAGTGGCTGAAGTGAAAGCCGGGTGCCGCGATGGCTTCGATCTTCACCGGAACACCATTGAAATAAATACCGTTCCATGGATAGTCGGTGGGTTCGATGGTGCTGATGTGGATTTTGCCTGCCCCAGCCGGAATCACATCTAAAGTTAGGTCGACTAAATTCGGTAAGTTAAAATGGTTGCGCAGGTGCGTTCTTACATTCGTTGAGCGGCAAGCCAATTGTTCGTTAAACACGAGATGGTTGTTGTAGAAGGTGTTCATCTGCGCTGGCACGTTTGCTGGATCTCCCCAACGCGCATACTCGTTTTGCATCTCTGTAACCGTTTGGTTAAACATCGCATCCTCTATACCTGTAATGCGCTCGGTTCGGTAGGAGGTGTTCATCAAATCTGCATAGCGATTGATAAAGTAATCTTTGAATTGATTGTTTTGTATGGATTGCAGAAAGATATTTATAAACGGATTTGCAGAGCTCTGATTAAGTATGTAGTCGATGTGATCGGTGGTGCAGTCTGTCCATCCGTTTGGCAACATCCCATTTTCTAGATCAATGGTGCAAAAACGATATCTGTTGTTTGTTTTGTCTGATCGGTAAAATTTAATGTTATTGGCTGGCCAGTCGGTATTGGCCATGTAGCTTTCGCTGATGATATAATCGGCATAATAGGTGAGGTCGAAATAGTGATCTGCTTGATCCCAATACATACTGCTGCTTGGGTTTAGCTGGTCGAATTGATTGTAAGCAGTATAGAACGTGTCAATGGATCCAACCACAGCACGCAAGGCCCAGCCATACCAAGCGCTAACGGAAAATATTTCGGTACTTGCCGTGCTCGCGTTATCCTGTTGCTTAAAATAGTCTTGGTCGAACTTCTCGCGCAGCTCATACAATCCGAAATAGCGGCCATTAATATATACGGTAATAGGACGCCAAGCCGAGTAGTAGGTGTGTGTTTCTGCGCACATCATTTCCTCTTGGGCAGCCTCTTTATAAGGGATTTGCAGATATTGATTGCTTCCGTTGCGCAAATAAATACTGCTGTATTTGCTTCGCTCAGCTCGGTTTGGTATTAGGGGATAATTAACAGCGCCGCTTCCGAGCACATTGTTATCGAACTCAATGCGAAACGAATGCTGAGGTTGTGATCGACTGCCGCCCCATCCGCCGTCAATCTGCATGCCTGCGTAGCGCGAGAAGATGCGGTTATGCAAGGTGTCGAAGTATTCAACATAAGCCGCGCGTTGCCAGTCCTGACTCCAGTTGTCGAAGATGCCGGATGCCCCATATAGATTGGTGTCTGGGGTGATGACAGACAAAATCGGAGTAACATGATTTACCCCGAAGAAATAGGTGCATGTGCTTATTGGACTAGCAATCGCACCATTGGAAATAGCGCTGGCTTTAAGAACAAGTGAGTAGAAAATCGGTATTGGATTACCGCTGTAAACAGGAGAACTTAAGCTTGGGTCGCTGCCGTCGAGGGTATAATGGATAGAAGATGCCGGTGTTGCGGGATTAATGTTTGTTATGGAAACGCTAATGGGATTTTGATAGAACCCAGACGCTGTCGAGATGCTCGGAGCTAACAGGTAGCTGTCGTAGCCAATTGATGTATTGTTACTCGCTCCTGGGCTTGGCGTGTTGAATAATTTAATGGTGGAGGATGCATCGGGCAGTGAACCCCGACTCACATTTAAAGCGGTGTTGTTTACAAGCAATGCACTAAGATCTACTTGTGTTGGAGAATAAAGATGGATGGTTTCGCCATTCTGTGCAATGGTGAAATTAGTATGGAAGTTATTGCTTGGGTCAACGGGTGAGAAGTCGGAGCCAAGGTTGGTGATGTCGGTGGCTCGCATATAAATGTCGAGGCTTGTATAGATGGTGTTGGGGTCGGTAGCAGCCACATCAAAAGCCAGACTCGTAATATTGCCCGGATTGACGCCCGCAGCGTAGAGTTCAGAAGCAAGCACCAGCATTTGGTTTTTAGCGCCCCAATACCAATTGCCATAAGGTGCAGGATAATCCGTGCCTGTGTTTTGCTGCACTCCTGATCCAACAGCGACTCCGTTAAATTGCATGTTTGGTCGTTGGGCAACGGCAGTGCCAATATTTGCAGCGCAAGCTGCATTGCTTCCGTCTTGATAGGCGAACAGCGTGGATAAGAAGGGCGTACTGCTTTGATTGAAAATCGAATTGCTTGTATACCCCGTATTACTAAATGAGCAGGTACTGATTAGGATGTTCGAAACACCATCCCAATAGAAGGGTGTGCTGAGTGTGTGCGTATTCCAACCCACAACAGGAGTGAAGCCGTTAAGTGTTGCGACATTAATAAAGCCACTAAGTGGAGCACGATCTTTTCCACTGCAGAATACAGTTTTAAATCCGCCTGGTGCTAAACGCAATGCCGGCAGCGTCCATTTGCTTGGTAATGCGGGATCGTCAGTGAGGCTGTAATTGTTGAGGTTGACGGTGTCGGTGCCCGCATTGTATAATTCAATCCAATCCGGAAAATCGCCGTTCTCATCAGCGATGGTGGTGTAATTTCTATTGGAGCCTTCGTTGATGACTACTTGGCCGTGGGCCGTCAGCATCACAAAAAAGGCAAAGAAAGACAAGATGAATAAACGCAGCATTGATTTCATGGTGGTTGTAATGTTGTATAAAGATACAAACCACATACCACTCCAAGAAACCGGACTGTCTAAGCCATAGCAGCAATGCCTTTGTGTGCTTTGATTTGGTTGTACACACCATCCCATAGCGCGATGCGTTGTTGAAGCGCTTGAATCGTGGCTGCTTCAGCTTCTGCCCACTTTTGTTGGTCGTTGCCACAGAGTCGGGCAGTCATCTCCAAAGCAAGGTGGCTATGGTGCTCGCCATCTACTTCGATGTGTCGATCGAGGTAGTATTTGAAGGTGGAGATATTATCGGGAAAGCGTTGGTTGAGGTCGTTTACAAGCGACATAAACATGCCGGGAATAAGGTCTTCTCTACCAAAGGTAAATATAGCTGCTTGCAAATGGTCTTTGCCGCTGTTGATGATGCTGAAGGTGAAGTCGACGAATGCTTTGGCGGCATCGGGTGTTTTTGCATTTGCAAAAGCTGCAGCAAAACCTGCGTTGTTTTTTATATCGAGAATGAATTGCTTCATGAAGCGCGTATCGACACCACTTTGCTGCATGGCATTAAGATACAGCTCAAAATGACTGGTTCGACGGCCGTCCATGTCCACATCGGATTCTTCACCAAGAACAATCTCGTTGATGAGCATGCGCACATCGGCAGAGCCTTTGGGAAACCAAGGCACCTGGGTGCAGGTTAATGAATTCTGCAAGGTCTTAAGCAAGGACATAAAATCCCAAACCGCATACACATGATGTTCCATGAAGACACGCAAATCTTCAATGTCCGAAATCAGCGTATAAACAGGGTGATTGACAATCTGTTCACGCAGCGATTTGATATTCTCCTGTATTTTTTGTGTATTATCGTTCATGCCGGTTGAATAATTGGATTGAATGCTCAATACATTCTACCGCAAAGGTATTTTCCGGATGCCTGAAAATTCACATTGTTAAAAACTTAAGCATCAAGTTAAACAAGGTGCTTATTCTTTTTCTTCGTTATTAGCAGGCTGATTGACCGGCGCGGCACTTGTGCTTTGCAATTCGGTATGTCTTATCTGGCCGCCAAGAAATCCAGTGCGTGCCATTGTTGCGAAGCTGACCAATGCGCACACAAAAACCAGTACACGCAAGAATTTACTACTAGACTCCGCCATCCAGGTGTTGAGTGCCGCCGCAACCGATAAAAGTCCATTGCCCCGATGCAGAAGAGTGCTATTTCAGCGGCCTCTTCGTGTGCCTCGATGGTAGCCTTTACAATACCAGGAATGTCTTCTACCAAATCTTCAGCAGGCTCACCTGTGAAGTAGGCAATCGCAGCTCCTATGGCCGAAACAATAAAAAGATTGTAGGCCGCCATCTGTGTGGATTTGCTCTTCGACCAAAGTCCATGGACGAATACCAATAGGCCGAGTATCGTTCCGAAAATAGGGAGGTGGTTGATCTTAAGTGAAGGTGTGCTAGATTCATTTTTTCCTCTAAGGTAAATTTCGACAGAGGTCTTAACAATGATATTCATCACATCGCACATTTTACCTCCAATTGGCGCAACTTTGCTCAACAAAACTAGCTGCGTTGGTTTGTAGTGGTCCGGAATAAACGACCTGCATTAAATCGAATGGAAATTTTTTCAGAACATAGGTGCCGTAGGTGCTCGTCAGGGTGAAGTCGCTGGGGTAAGCATCTGGCATTAGCGACTGGGTGTTTATGGCACGTATGCCAAGGCCAGCTCCGTTGGTGTCGCCGCAGTACATACCGTATTTTTGGATGGCTTTGTAAACGATCCGCTCATAATTACCGATGCCGCTGAGTGTGTCGATATTTACATCAGGGCGTATACGAATCAATGTGCCCTCAGGAATTGCGTATGGGTTGTTACTGAAGCTCCCGTCGTTGTGAGTAGCGGGTGCAACATGCCCATTGGCGTTGGTTACAGATACGGTAAACGTCAATGCATGATCAATCAGCCCGCTTTTTAATTCGCTAGGCCAAATGGTGCCTAGTAGTTGACTCCATCCCGCCGCCACCGTACTGCGACCATCGGCAAAGATGCCGTTGGAATGGATGGAGATAGCATTCCCGCTATAGGCCTTGCTGTTTTGAAATCCCCAGAATTCATACAAACAACCGGTACTTTTATCAATCACCGCATAATGCATATCGCTACCACCTGCTGCTCCAGATCCCCTTACTATAGGAATAGACTGCAAATAGTTTTTACCTGCAGGCATATTATACATTGTTATTTTGATGTCCGCGCGTCCTGTGTTTTCGTCTGCGATGTAAACAGGTGTGGAGTAATCTTTGGCAACAATATGGGTGTTTGTGTAGCTTGATCCGCACGAATTTTTAATCAGATCAATCATCTGAGCTGAGTTGGGGTGCACCTGGTATGTGCTTGGTATGGCTTGCAGAAAAGGGTTTGAGGGGTCATCAAAAAGTTTGCGGCCATCCCATAATGTCGATGCTTCTAGCTTCGATTTGTCCAATTCGTCGTTGCTTGCATCCTTGTCCTTTTTGCAGTTTGAAGCAAGCAAACAGATGGTTAGTATCGATAGGCAATGCAGTATGCTTTTCATGTCTTGCTTTTAAATATAGAGCAATATAGAAATAAAGGCGGTAAAAAAAAAGGCGACCGAAGCCGCCTTTATTTTTATATCAAAATCAATTAAAAAGAACCACGAAGCGCAACAAAAAGTGTGCGACCCGGGGCATTCATGCCACTTGCAAAAGTTCGGTATTGGGTGTCGAAGATGTTGTCGATACCGGCTTGCAGGTTGAGCATCTTGTGTGCTTGATACGATGCGTGTAGGTTCAAGGTCATCCAAGCCGGCATGCCCATCGATGTTGCATATTGCTCGTTGTCTTCGCCATTTAGATAGTAGTCTTTCAATTTCTTAGCCGCGCTGTAATTCAAAAAGAATTCTGAACTGAATTTCTCGTGTGTATAGGTTAAACCCATGCGTGCCATCATCGGTGCTATGTGGTCGAGCGGTGCATCGGACGAGTCGGTCTTGATGCGACCATAGGTATAGTTTAAACCAGCGTTCAGCATGAATTGATTATTTAGCTGTGCTTTTAATGCAGAGCTTGCCCCGTAAATGTAGGCCGCTTGCTTATTTTGGTTCGCATATACCTTGCTCATGGTTCCATCATATAGCATCGAGTCTTGGCCATTTAACTGAAACACATCGACTACATCAACATCTTTGTAGGATGTGTAATATACAGTATTCTCCCAACGCATTTTACCGTTGAAGATTTTGGTAATGCCTGCTTCGTAACTGATGGTTTGTTCGGGCTTGATGTTTTTGTTTGGCACAATCACCATGCCTGGCGCAGAGCCAAAGATCTTGCTCATATCATCCACATTCGGAACGCGATAGCCTGTTGAAAGAAGCAAGGAAAGTTTGAGGTCGTCTGATGGCGAGTGAATCAAACCGATGCTTCCGGAGTAAACGGGTGTTTGTTGGTCGATGTTGGTGTATGGAAGGTGAAACAGAAGGGCGGTGTCTACTAAGGTAGAGTGAAGCATCGACATGCCAACTCGGAAACCATCAGTGAGTACAAGCTGGTCATTGATCTGCCAAGTATGTGAGTAGTACAGGCCCAGGTTGTTCATCGTGTTGTCGCCATCCGGGAAACGGGTGTCTAAAGCGCCACTGGTGTCTGCCACGATGTTTTGTTTGTTAGCAGTAGACTGGAGCATATTGAATTGCGCATCGGCACCAAAGCGGAAAACGTGTGATTTCTGTATACGTTTGAAATCCAGATTAGCACCGATTACCTGTACGTTTTCAATGCGGTTGCTTCGGTAAATGCTGCCAAAGCTGCGGTTGTGGCGACTCTCTTCGAGTGCCTGATAGCTGAGTCCGAAATGGGTGCTTTGAATCGCGGAGGCTTGGTTGTCGTGATTCAGGTCGTAGGCTGCAAGCATACGTGACTGCGGACCGTAGTACCATTCAGCATATTTTAGTCCGGTACCCTTTGGATCGGTGAGTCGATCGTAACGTGGCACGTCGGTACTGTTTGAGTACTGAAGATTGACTGTATGTGAGAGGTGTTCTGTTTGCTGAAAAAGAACCTTTTCTATGAAGTCCTGCTGAGCATATGCCGTACCTACCTGACGGTAGCGGTTGCTGTTTTCTACGAGGGAGTCTTTGCCGTCGATGCGCTTAACATAGTAAGGGCGTTCGCCATAAGAACCTGTGAAAAATGGATTTTGGTTAGTTCCACCAAGTAAATCGCCGAAGCTAGATGAGCTGAAGGAGGTTAAAGAAGCGAACTTGCGGTTGGCTAAATTTACATCGGCGTGATAGGTAATCTCATTGCTAGCCGAAGCATAACGAGTCATTAAATTTACTTTTACAAGCTTGTTCTTTTCTCCAAAAGCGAGGATCGGTTTTTTTGTGCTTAAATGAATCACGCCGCCGAGTGCATCGCTGCCGTAAGTGTTCGATGCAGGTCCATAAAGCACCTCAACACGATCGAGCATATTGACATCGGTTTTAATAATGTCTTGCAAATGACCTGCTCGATAGATGAGGTTGTTCATGCGCACGCCGTCAATTACAAGGAGAATACGACTTGCTTCAAACCCGCGTAATGTTGGACTTCCGCCTCCTTGTTGACTCATCTGCACTTGAAGTCCTGATTTGGAAAGTAGTTCCGCCGTGGTTTGTGCTTGCAGCGATACAATGGTTTTTGTATCAATTACCTCAACTTGCTGCGCTACTGTCTTCTTTGTTTCCTCTGATTTGTTTACAGAGATCACAACTTCGTTTAGGCTGATGGATTTATTAGTGCTATCGCTGCTGTTGTTTTGTGCAAACGTCGTTTGCAACAGACTAGATAGGAATAGGGTGATATATAGAAAATGATTTTTCATGGTGTTTGAGTATTAAGAAAATCGAAATAGGGTCCTGAAAGGACCAATGAACGAAAGCGCAATAAATTAGGCTACTTCCGGCGGTGGCGTTGCGAGCTCAAGTGCGCGTGCAATCCTGCTTGATATAAAATCAGGCCTTCTTAAAAGTGTTCCTTGGATAGCAAAGAATACGTCCGCTGGTTCCTGTGCAAAATAGCTCAAGCTTAGCAGCTGACTAAGTTGATGCGTCAAGGTATCTGACGAGTTTGAATTGGATTTTGTAAACTCTTTTACCCAAGCCAGGATTCGCTCCTCATGCCTGTCGCGCAATGCCTTGACCACGACTTTGCCATTCATTTTTTGTACGGACTTTACATCGTATCGAATGCCATTGAAATCCAATTCTGATTTCTCAACTAGGTGCTTTTGGAATTCATCGTTGCTAAGCGTAAGTGTTTCGAGGCCTTGCTGCTGAGCAGTAAGGCGATGTTGCATATCGAAACGCACATAACTGACACCGCCTTGGTATAGAAAAAGGAGCACACCGCTTTGAAGCAGGAGAACCGCAGTTAATAGAAGCGCAATCGATGTTTTCATATCCGAACGAATACAAATGCAGAAAAATTAATTCGTATTCTCCGTATTGTCTTTGTTGCTTAAAATCAATAATTCATCGGCGTAGATGGTGTTTTTCGATGCTTCCTTGCCTTTGGTAATAATAAAAAGAGTGTTCTTATTGTCTAGCATCTTGAAGGAACCCTCAACCAATGACCAGGCTCCGTCAATACATCCACTTTGCTCCGGGAAAACGGTGGTCTCCTGAACTACGTGATTGAATGCGTCGCGCTCTTCGACAACAAGGCGAAACCAATCGTTAAGCTGATCTTGCTGATCATTATACATCCAAATGGAGAAGGCATAGGTTTCTCCTTTTTGGAAGATACCCGACGCAATTTCCGCAATGATGTGCTGGCCCCTTTTTGGACCAGCATAGGCGCCTTTACCAGTGTATGAATGGGACGCGCTTGTATTTTCAAAGGAGTTTTGATAAATCAAGTCATACGGGCGGTTAACCTTCTGTGTATCGGTTCCGTATACATACGTTTGCCCGAAAGATACTTTCTGATTCCTATCGAATAGGCTCTTTTTGTTTAAAACATAGCATGCGAATACTTTTTTTTGAATTAAAAGTTGGGCCTTGCCTATCAGGTCTTGCTCATACCTGTTTAATCCAAAAGGACTAACCACAAGTAAGAAGGGGCGCGTGTCAACCAAATCTTGCTCGATGTCTTTTTTATACTTGCTGGGGCCGATTAGTGCGATGCAGTTCTTGCTTTCTTGTATTGAAAGACGGGTTAAGTTGGCATTCACCAAAGGCAAGCCGGTATGGTACGAAAGCATTATGGAATTTGTCAGAATCGGTTCCGTTACCGGCCGGGAGAAATTCTCCGATCCTTGATGATAAAAAGGCAAAGCGATGATAGCTTGATAATCTTTGGGGTTAATTTGGGAAATCAGTTCTTGCATATCTGCAGAGAGATACTTTGCGTTAAAAGTGTTTCTGTTGTCTCGTATGTTTGTGTTTATATCAAGTTGAGCGGGTAGGCCTTCCACGATATTCATTAAAGCGGCGAGAACGAACACGGTCGTTATTGCTTTTTTACGATTGCCAAAATCCCAAAGGGCCTGAAATACAGATGCGCCAATCACCATCATCACAAAATAAAAAGGCCAGTCGAAGCGACCGCTGCTGCGAAATTGCTTGATGATAGGCACTAGGTCGAGCAGTGCAGGCGCCTGCCGATACGGTATACCCATCGCAAAGAGCAGCAAGAGTAAGGCAGAGAGAAAAGCGGCAATGAATGGTCTGGTAAAAATGGTGTTAAGTAAAATTCTTGCTCGCTCGTTTTTAAACAAGGCCATCAAGACCAACCCAAGCAAGCATAGGAGCACGAGATCGTTTACCAAACCGATGTATGCCCAGGCCTCCCATTGCTGCTTGATTTGCTGCCCGCTTATTGTCTCAATAAGGGGCTTTAACGGTTCGTGGTTCGGTAGGAAAACATCATCGGCCTCGGCATTGTAAAGTGTGATGCCTAAGGGATTGGTAGTTCGGCCCGCATGTTGATCGCTTGCTTTTACACCAATAAAAAACAGAGCGATGGGAAGGCAGAGTGCCAATGCCAATTTAACAAATGGATGTAAAACATCTTTTTTGTTTTTTGAGAATGCAAAATGGAACAGGGCAAATAAACTACTAAAAGCGAAAATCATCACGCCGAGATAGGCGTGAATCAAAAGCCAAAAAAATAGGTTGCAAAAAAGGAGGATGCGAGGCAAGCGCTTGTTTTGACTGCTGTTGTGAAACACAAGCAAGATCCAGGATAAGGGGATAGCCACGGAATAGGAGAGCGCGTAATGCCCTGTCATGCGAAACACCTGTGGTGCCAAGATCGTCATCCCGAGGCACCATAACAAAGCAAACAGCGACTTGATTTTATGTGCTCTAAGCAACAGATAATTTATAAAGAAGGACAGCCAGATACTCAAGAGCATACAGAGGTTGATTATACCTACGGCATGATTTGAGAAAAAATCCGTCAAGCGACTGAAAGGCTTTAGCAGCAAAGCAAGCAAGGGGTGGCAATCGGTGTAAAACAGATGCTCGCCGTAAGGGTAATTCATGCCACTGAAATTCAGGGCATTTTGGTCGTGCTTAAGATGGTATGCGAAGGTGAAGTAGTTTTTGATGCCGTCTCCTGAAGCTGCGAACAAATATTTGTTAGGAGAAAGCAGCAGATCGCAATAGAAAAGGACCATAAAAACATAAGAAAGAAAAAGCAGGAGCAAGAGGGTCTTCTTCTCGGCATGCCATGTGGAATTGATGCCTATCATGGTTTACTAGATATGGGCTCTCTTTGTATGCGGTCCTGGGAGCAAACAAAGTTGTTGAGGTAGCGGAAGGTGTTGCTGATACGTATCAAGGAGTCACTTAAATTCTGCTCTTTTATGAGTTCCCATTTTCCGAATTCTTTGATTCGATAAACGCTTTCTCCTTGTATCACACAGTCTTTGTAGACATAGCTTGGAAGGTCCATTGCATATAGGCTTAAAGGGAAGGCATTGCGTGATCGAAAAACGGTTGATGTATCGAGTCCTTGACCAATCCATGCGTTTGAAGCGGGTTTAACAAAGTGCTTTTGACTGGCTAGTAAATTTGTTAGGGTAGGTAGTATGTCAACATGTGAGCAAAGGCCTTTGAAATCGGCAGTTCTGCTTATCAATGGCGACCAAATAATCAAAGGTATGTGAAAGTTACGCAAGGGATCATCGTCATTCTGCAAACCCAGCGAGTGATCGCCGGTGATAATGAAGATCGTGTTTTCGAAGCCGGACTTGCCTTTCATCGCCTCAAAGAAGTCCCGCAGAGCATCGTCGGCGAAAAAGGTGCAAGCTATAATATGCGCATCTAGTTCCTCGAGAATTTTTGGTGATATCTTTAACGAGTCAAGTTTTTTTATAAGATAGTCGCGTTCGAAATAGGCTGCTTCAGCGAGGTCATACGGACTGTGGCAGCTTATGGTTTGAAACACCGACAGATAAGGTTCCTTGGCGGTGTGCTTTGAAAAAAGATCAAGCGCTTGCTGATACAGTTGTTTGTCATTGTATCCCCAAGCAACTTGTCCAGGCATCGCTTGCATTTTCTTGTATTTGCTTTTATCAAACGCATCTTCGCTCACGAAATTATCAATGCCTTGCTCTTTTAAGTAATACCCCACATTGTCGAAATAGCCCCAGCCGCCGTAGTAGTAGTTGCGAGTATATCCGTTTGCGCCCAACAACTGAAGCAATCCATTGTGAATAGGGTATTTGCGATGTGCAGGGTACTCTTGTTCTGTATTGATAATCCCGCGTTCGTTGGTTCCCTGAGGGGCCGAGGATAGTATGTTTGGCAAGGCGCCATAGGATTTCTGCGCATTCGAAAAGAAGTTTGTCCATGACAGTCCGCTTCTCATTAGACTATCCGTAAAAGGTGTTAGACTTCCCCATTTTGTATTTCTCCCAGAAAGCACCGATGACAAACTTTCCGAAATAATGATAACAAGGTTAGGGGAGCTGTCTGTAATTTTGAAATAAGGCCCTAATACATTGCTCGTATCGGTGCTGTGAAGAAAAGGATATGCGGGGTCGATAAATGTGAATTCATGGTGCGCTGTGCTGTATTTGTTGATTTGTTTTTTGAGCGCTTCTTTGGTGATGATTTGAAACTCCTCTTTTTGTTTGGCCGATGCCCAACAGCTGCGCAAGAGGTATGTGATTTTGCAATTGCCTTGACTGTATAAGCTATAGCTCTGGAAATAGCGCGGCTCTTTGAAGGTATGGCCTGCATTAGTAATTGCAACAAGCACGAGTAATGTGTAGACTGAAATACTGATCAGGCTTGTCTTGGTTTTGGGTTTCCATTCCATTCGAAACAGAAACCATGCAGAAAACAGCAAGGAGCAGATCGAGAGTAGCCATAGCGGAATTCGATGGATACTCCATTCGCCGAGAACAATGCCGCTCATGTCGCTGACAGAGAATTTGAACACTTGGCTGGTGAGCAGACTGCCTGTGCTTAAAAAATAATGCGACAAGCCTGTGTTGATGAATAGAAGGATAAAGCCAATAGCACGCATAGCGTACATAGCCGACTTGGTATGGAGCAGATCTAAAAGGTATAGAGGAATCAGCCAAATAGCTGATGCGAGGAGAATGAAGAGGATGTCAAAGTTTATGCTGCGACTAAAAAACAAGTTCGCATCGGTAGCTTCTCCAATGGAGAAATAGCGATACATGACTTCAAGAATCCGTAAGAAGATAAAAGAACCCATCACCAAAAAGGTAGTGCGAACTTGCTCGTTAAGGAATTTGCTCGTTTGATTTAATTGTATCACTCGTATTATATTCTCGGATAAAATTAGCATATTTGATTCAATTCGAATTTATCCACTGTCTTTAAATTTAAGATATCCAGCATGTTAGGGAATAAAATGCTTCGTCTTTGCTTTTCTCTTTTGCTGCTTACTTGTTTTTATAGCACCCGCGTATTTGCTTCGCAAAATTGGTCGTGGTCGACCTGTAGTAAAGACAGCACCTTTTGTCTTCAAGTTTTTTTTGATCATGGTCGAGTTGATGCTAAGCTGTATCATCTTGGAAGCGAAATTGTGCGCATTAATTGTGATGGATTGCTTTTTAAGGGACAAAAATCCACTTCTTCTTTTCAGCTTATTTCTAGTAAGGTTGTTAAGATTGACACGGTGTGGAATGCGCCATGGGGCCAGCATAAACAAACGCACGATCGTTCGGAGCAAGTTTTGATGCAGCTATACGACACCACATCCAAGCAGCAGGTGGAACTTCAATTTTCTTTCTCCAACGATGGACTTGCCTATCGCTATATTTATCACAGCAAGGATTCTTCAAGCGTGATGAAAGAGTTAGGCACTTTCATCGTGACAGGCGATGCCGAGGCTTGGTGGTGCTGGGCCGACTACAACACGCTCGAAAAAAACTATCAACACACATCGCTTTACGAAGCCTCGCATGTTGCCTTGCCTTTCACTATCAAACGCAAAGATGGGGTTTGCTTGGCATTCATGGAGGCGGCATTAGCGAATTATCCGATGATGACATTGCGTCAGGATACAACGAACCGCGGCGTATTTCATATTAATCTCGTGCCATGGGCAGATGGCACGGCTATCAAGTCATTTGGAGCGATAACGACTCCGTGGCGCGTTGTTCAGTTTGCTTCGTCCGAAAAGGATTTATTAAGCTCCTCCTTTTTAGATTGCTTAAATGCGCCACCAAGCAATGACGATTTTTCGTGGGTTAAGCCGATTACCTTCTGCGGTATTTGGTGGGAGATGCATTTGGGCTTATCCGATTGGAAATATTCCGGCGGTAGGCATGGAGCTAGCACGAGTAATGCAAAGCGTTACATTGATTTTGCTGCAGCCAACGGCATTGGTGGTGTTTTGATGGAAGGTTGGAACACGGGCTGGGAGCGATGGGGCGAGCCGGATGCCTTCGATTTTACGAAATCCTATCCAGATCTTGATTTACCTGCAGTGGTGCGTCATGCGCGGAGCAAAGGCGTTGAAATTATTGGTCATCATGAAACGGGCGGCGATGTGGTGATGTATGAAAAGCAAATGGACAAAGCTTTTGCGTATTATCAGCAGCTCGGTATTAAATATGTAAAAACGGGCTATGCTGGTCCTGTAAATCCACCCACCGAAAACCACCACGGGCAGTATATGGTAAATCACATGAATTTAGTGATGCGCACGGCCGCCAAATATCATTTGATGGTAGATGCTCATGAGCCGGTGATCCCGAGTGGCTTGAGCAGAACATGGCCAAATTTGTTAAGCTTTGAAGCGGTGCGCGGGATGGAATGGAATGCGTGGAGCGAAGGAAATACACCCTCACACGATTGCGTTTTGCCTTTCACTCGCGGCTTGGCTGGACCGATGGATTACTCGCCTGGCATCTTTGATGTTTTAGAAAGTAACCGAAAAAGTGATCGTGTAAAATGGAACGGCTTGGATAAGGGCGATTCTCGGGTGCATTCAACCATTTGTCATCAGCTGGCCATGCCGATGATTTATTACACGCCTATGCTGATGTTGCCTGATATACCAGCGAATTACAGCGGTCATCCTTTGTTTGAATACCTCAAACAGATACCGGCTACTTGGGATGAAACGCGCATAGTAGCCGCATCTATTGGTGAGTTTGTAGTCATTGCAAGGCGCAGCGGAACCCGATGGTTCATTGGCGGCATTGGCAATGAAGATGCTCGCGTCATTCCTGTTTCTTTTGGTTTTTTAAAGGACAAACAAAGCCATTCCTACAGTTTGTGCAGCGATGGCAAGGAGGCTGATTTTAACACCAATCCACTTTCCTATTCAATTGATAAAGGCACCCTGCATGCCAAGGATCGCATGGAGCTGAAGCTAGCAACCGGCGGTGGTTTTTTGATGATTGTAGAATAGCGTCGCTACTGCGAACAGCCGTAAAAGCGGTTTATGCATTTGGTTTTTCGAAGCATGGCTTGATAGGTCCGTTGCAAATGGATAAATAGCGTCAGCGATAAGCAAGCAAGCGCAATTCCCACTGCACACAAAACAATTAGATTTTCGCTAGGAACTAAGCAGCGGTAGAGCGCAATGCCCGTCAAACTTAATAAATACGACAAAATATGTAGGTTAAACAGAAAATGTTTCTGCCATGTATTTAATCGTTTTTTTCTTAGATAATAGGTTATTGAATAGGCTAATACCAGGTGCGGCACCAGCAGCAATAGCATTAATGGAAGAGGAATTGACCGTGGCACAACAGGATAATGTTGCAGTAGCCAGAGGTAATCCCAAAGCACTAAAACAACTATTTGATAGATGATGAAACGGAGTTTGTTGCTTGGCATGGCGTTTTGTTTTTTACAAAAAAAACAAATCAGAGCGCATTGTAAATGCGTTTATGTTTGATCCCCTAATAAATTCAAAAAATGAGCGATGTGAATAGAATATTAACTACTTTCAAAAGCGAATGTTGATGTTGTTAATTAATGTCTTTAATAATGAAAAACAAAAGTTCTATTTCATGTATAATCGGTTTTGTTTTTAAAGCCGTATTTTTTGTTGTTTTGCTTGTGGGCATGGCTTTCGTTGCGCAAGCCACAACTTTTACATACAACACCTCTGGTACTTGGGTCGTTCCTTCGGGTGTAACCTCTGTGACTTTTGAAATATGGGGCGGCGGCGGCGGCGGCGGCGGAGCAAGTGGAAATGGGAGCTTCACTAATGGCACAACAGGTGGCGGCGGTGGTGGTGGCGGTTATTCTGTCTTAACCCTTAATGTTGTAGCAGGCAATACGTATGTGTATACCGTCGGAGCGAGTGGGGCAGGTGGTTCGGGAGGAGGCAGTGCAACTGCAGCTTCTGGAGGTGCAACTTCAATAAGCGGTTTCGGAATAACTTCATTTAGTGCAGCTGGTGGCACTGGTGGTCATTGCAGTCCAACGGATAATACCAATGGTGCTTCAGGAACAGGAGGCACAGGAGTAGGAGGGAGTACGAATCGTCTTGGTGGTAATGGTTCCGTTGGAACGGTGAGTGCAACAAGTTATGGCGGCGGTGGTGGCGGCGCAGGTGGTAATGGAAGCAACGGATCTAACGGTGCCGCGGGAACTGGTGCTGCAAATGGTGGTGCAGGAGGTTCAGTTGGTACATTTACTGCCGGTGGTAATGGGGGTACAGGTTGGATTGGATCATTCACGGGTGGTGCAGGTACTGCAGGTGCAATTCCCGGTGGCGGTGGCGGTGGCGGCGGATCATGGCATAGCAATGTCTCCGGAGGTGCAGGTGGAAGTGGTCAAGTAAAAATATCCTACACATCTTCTTCAAATACAATCAGTTCATTTTCGCCAAGCACTGCTTGTGTAGGAGCGACTATTACCATAATCGGTACGAACTTAGCCAGTGCAAGTGCAGTAACGATAGGAGGCACACCGGTTGCGTCGATTGTTTCAAATACGGCAACTCAGTTGGTAGTCGTTCTCGGTGCTGGTTCAACAGGAGTGGTATCGGTAACGAACATGAATGGAACTGCGACTAGTGCAACAAATTTCACATTACTTACTATTCCATCAACACCAGGTTCTATTTCAGGCAGTGCACTTGTTTGCGCGAGCTCCATAGATGCTTATTCAATACTTACGATGCCCGGTGTAACTTCCTATACATGGAGTTTTCCTAGTGGATGGTCGGGTTCTTCGAGTACCAATAACATCAGTCTTACTGCAGGTAGCAGCAATGGCTCTATTACGGTGAGCGCAAGCAATGCGTGCGGCACAAGTCCACTACAAACATTGAATGTGTCCATATTGCCTTTGCCACAAAGCCCTGATTCTATTCTCGGTGCATTAATAGCTTGCGCAGGTGTCGCAACAACTTTCTCAGTGCCGCCTGTTACCAACGCGAGTTCCTATGCTTGGACTTTGCCGATTGGCTGGATAGGCACATCAAGTTCTAGCAGTATCAATCCACTGCCTGGCAGCGCCGGTGGTGTCATCAGTGTTATTGCCAGCAATGCATGTGGCAATAGCGCAGCTCAGACAACAAATGTAACCGTTTTGGCTATTCCCAATATACCAGATACTATTTTAGGTGCCCTTGCCCTTTGCGAAGGAAGTTTATCCTCTTTTTCTGTCGATAGCGTTTTGAATGCAAGTACATATAATTGGACATTACCAGTTGGGTGGAATGGAAGTTCAACGAGCACTCTCGTAAGTGCTACCGCAGGTACTTCTGGCGGCGTACTTTCGGTAAGCGCCGAAAATCAATGCGGTGCTAGTGCGGCGCAGACGCTAGCGGTTACTGTTTCATCCATGCCACTGGTAAGTTTTGCGTTTATTGATTCGGTATGTTCATCAGCTACGGCCTTTGCCTTAACGGGAGGAAGTCCAGCCGGTGGTGCCTATTCAGGTTCAGGTGTATCTGCGGGAATTTTTACTCCCGCTCAAGCTGGGATTGGTGTTCATGAATTGGTTTACACCTACATAAACGGCGCCTGTTCGAATTCGGATACAGCTATTGTTTATGTTGACGATTGCAGCACGGGTATATCCGACCTTGACCCATTCTTTAGCTTTAGCGTATTCCCAAATCCATTCACTGAGGAATTAACGTTGACTATTGACGATAGGATGCTGGAAAAGACAAAATCAATTCAGCTTTATAATATGCTTGGCGAATGTGTCTACAGTCTTAGCGAACCGCATGACAACCGAGTCTTTATCCAAAGAAACAATTTGCCTTCGGGGATTTACGTTCTTGTTCTAAAGACAAAATCGTCAGTCGTGAAAACCCAGAAAATAAGCATTGAGTAAATGCTTTTAACGAGAAATGCGCATCGCTGAATGGAAGCCATGCAACTTCATCTAATTGCAAATGCGTCGTCAAGATTTAGTACTAGTTTTCAATGAAGAAAAAAACACGTAGGCGTCTTCGCTGGTTATTTATACTTATTCTTATTCTTGCTGCTGTTACTTCACTATCTGTACTATACATCAAAACAGAATTGTTTAGACCTATGGGTATTACTCTTTCAAATAGTCGCTTCCCAATTCGTGGTATCGATATTTCTAAACACAACGGCATCATTGATTTTGATGCCTTGGAGGTGGAGCATGTGCGTTTCATTTTCATCAAAGCAAGCGAAGGCGTAACGCATGTCGATCAACGCATGGAGGTAAATTTCAGACATGCTCAGGAACATGGCATCGCTGCTGGGTTCTATCATTTCTTTCGTTTCACAAATAACGGTCTCGAACAAGCGAATGCCTTCTTGGAAGCTTTAAAAGGCGCCCATCCTGATTTGCCTCCAGTGGTGGATGTGGAGGATCATCTCAACCTGCATGTGCATTCCACCGCAGAGAAAATCGCGCAGTTAAAGATTTTTATTGATGCCATTGAGAGTGTCTTAAAACGCAAAGTGATTATCTACACCAACGAAGATGGGTACCGTAAGTATGTGCGTGGTCACTTTTCGAACAACCCGCTATGGATCGCTTCGTTCAACGATCCACCGCGCGTGGATGCGCGCTGGATTATCTGGCAGCACTCACACAACGGTCGTATTGCGGGCATCAACGGGCATGTCGACTTAAACGTGTTCAACGGCGACGAGCAGGCCTTTCAGCAGTTTCTTGCGCAGTAGTGTTCTACTTAATTCATTCTTTCAAAGCCATACAAAAGCGATAGGCGATTTGATTGATGCGGTTCGCTGCGCCATCCAATCGATTAAATGCTGTATTGGTGTTCCGCATCTCGTGGGTGGTGTACCAGGTTACTCCGTTAAATAAGCCAAAGGCATTCTCACCCAAGGCTTCCATTTCACGATCAATTGACATTTGCAAGCGCTGAATAGCAGGCGACAATGGCCTTTCCTCTCTTCGATTATCAAGCCTACTGTCCCATCGCATCGAGTCTTGCAAAGTATTGACAAGCTGTTTAACCACGTTTCGATTCACTGGGATCGTGTCTAATCCCTCGAAGGAGGAATACAATTCCTTGCTCTGTCCTTTGTATTGCATCACCAATTCTTTTAGCTCAAAATCGGAGATTTCAAGAATCGAAGTATGCTTCTTCTTGAAAAGCTCGAGCGTGGAGTAAAACTGATTTTCGCATCGTATTAAGGAGCAGCCAGTTCCTGCATAAAATGGACGACTGCCATCGTGAGAATTACCTAAGATTAGATATTCGCGCATGGGAAAGCCACCAAAGCGGTGGTCCTTGGCGTCGTATTCGAGATAGGCCAAAATCAGCTTGCCTTCTTTGAATTCGTCGTAGCCAACAAGACGGAAAACACCATCTACAGTTAAGCGATTGACAAGGCTCATCAATTGCGTGTTATACACCGGGGCGTAGTCTTTTCCTACAAAGCCTAGTATCGTTCCTGTGTCGCTCCGTAGGATTGCTTTTTTGTTTGTGCTAGCACCAGAAAGGGTGCGCATCGGTTCCGTCAGGATTTCCCATGTTAATTCCTGTTGCATGTGATTCGGTCTCATTTGGATTGATTTAGAAGTATATGATTTGAAATAAATACGATCACAAAGGTATTTGACATAAACGCAACTGAAATGCGTTTAACAAACATGCAAAAAAGGAAAAGATGGTTTAAAAAAAAATGCCGCCCGATAGGGGGCGGCATTTTTTTAGACAGAAAAAAAAACAACTAATTTGCATACCAAACAGGAATGTTTAATTCCAGTTGAGGCGTGTTCGGGTTGGTATTACGCTCCGTTAGCGATGAAGGAAGGCGAACTGGAATATAGGTTCTCAATGCATTTGGGTTAGGCGTAAGCACAGGATAACCAGTTCTGCGAATATCAGAATATGCTTCTACTGGCTGTGCAAACATGGCTTTCCATTTCTCTGTCATCACCGTGTTTAAATCAGTATTTAATGCAGTATAAATGGCGATCGTGCTTCCGTCGTTGGCTCCAGCGGTTACTTCATCCACCGACGATTTGATTGCATCGTTGAGGGTTATAAATGCAGTAGGGTCGCCTAAGCGAACTTTGGCCTCAGCTTCCATGTATTTTGCTTCGGCATATGAAACAAGAACAACATGCTGATCTGGCGATGGCGTTAGATACGGTCCCCAATACGACGCATCGGTGTTGAGATCTCCGAGTACATTTCCAACCGCTTCGCCAACACCTGTTGTATCAAAGTACATGGCTGTGCGTGGATCAGTCATGTTACCCATTGCATTGACAAGTGTTTGTGAGGCAACCATGTAAGAACGATCGTTTAAAAACGCATACCATTGGTTGTATTCAGCACCCCCCGTGCCATGCACGCTATTGCAGTTTTCAGCATTGGCAGAGATACCGTGACTTAGGTAATCAAGCAAAGTCAATGGGCTGTAGCCCGACTTCTTGCTTAAACGCGAGTAGTAACGGGCTTTCAAGGTATACGCTGTGCGGGTCCAAGCAGCTACATCACCGTTGAAGATGAAGTCGTCTGAGCCAGGAAGTGCGTTGTTGCTCGCTTCCGGTTTAGCAAGGTCGCTGATAGCGCCATCCAATAAGGTTTGAATTGCCGCTAATACGCTTTCTTGTGTATCGTATTTTGGAGAGAGATTGCCATCTTGGCCTTTAAAAGCTTCGCTGTACGGAACATCGCCCCAAAGGTCAGTGGCGTTACCCAGATTCATTGCGAGAATCACTTTAGAAATACCAGCATAATACGGGTTTGCTGTGCCGAAGTTGTCGTTAAGCAACTTGCAATTATTCATAGTGAGGTATACACCGCTCCAGTAGTTGTCCATATCCGTAGGAGTTGGATTATACTGTTCGTGAGCGATGGATTGCGCAGCAACACCTGAGTTGTGTTGCACGAAGATCGATGCAATGCGGGCAGTTCCTCCTTCGAGGTTGTTAAAGGTACCCACCTCCACTGCAGAAAGCATGGTCTGAGGCGTTGCAGACGCTGGTGAATTGGGCGACACAAATAAGTCGTCTCCTTTGCGGCAGGAACTAAATCCTGCAGTCAGCAATGCGAGTGCTATTACTATATAGGATGTTTTTTTCATTTTTCTTTGTTTTAATGTTAGCGTGACTTAGAATCCGGCTTTCAGGTTGATGAGGTAAGATTTCGTACCTGGGTTGTTGAAGTAGTCAAAACCATTGATGTTGGAACCGGCACCAGTAAGACTGGTTTCAGGATCAACGCCAGTGTATTTTGTGAACAACAAAAGGTTGCGACCAGTCAAGCCAAGCTCGATGTATTTAAACCCGCATTTTTTATCCTTGCAATTCAAGTTAAAACGGTAGCTCGCATTTACCGAACGAAGACGAACCCAGGAGCCATCTTCGATGGAGTTTTCTGTTGGGCCATTTTGACCTTTCATATAAGTATAGTAGTCTGCGCCGCTGCCATCATAGCCCGGAAGATTAATGCTGCTAGCTTTGCCTGCGTTTGGAGTACCATCATCAAATACGCCTGTAATATTGTGCATGCTTGTGCGATCCTCAGTAGCTGCAAGCTTGCCTCTAGAATACAAACTGGCGCGTGTTCCATTCCAAATTTGACCACCGTGACGGATATCCCAAAGGAAGCCTACGTTGAAGTTTTTATAATGGAAGGTGTTATTGATGTTCATCAACCAATCTGGATTTGGGTTGGCTATGATTTTTGTGTTCGCATCAAACTGTGGCAGGCCATCAGCATCGGTAAGAAGTTCGCCATTTCCATTACGCTTCCAAGCTGATCCCATAAGTACACCAAGGGGTTGGCCAACCATCGCGTATGCTCCTGGATCTCCGAAGCCAGTTTCAACTTCAAACTTGTCAACTCCGTCGAGCAGTTTGGTAACTTTATTGCGGTTCAAAGAGAAGCCGGCTGTGATGTTCCAAACGAATTTATCAGCGCTTTTATTGATCAATTGGATTGGATCAAGACCCAGAGAAACCTCGATGCCTTTATTAACCATTTCGCCAGCGTTAACATATCGGCTTGTAAAGCCCGATGATGCTGCAATTGGTTGCACCACTAAGAGGTCTTTTGAAGTTTGTTGGTAAAGCGTTAATTCTGTGGTTAAATGGCTATTGAAGAAACGTAGGTCTAACCCAGCCTCAATACCTGTAACAGTTTCAGGCCTCAAGCTTGGGTTGCCAAGCATGGTTGAAATGGTGTATCCAGATTGACCTAGGTAAGGAAGGGTGTTGCCAACAGTAAAACCATCGGTATATAGTGGCACACCATAATAGGTCTTGTTTGAATACGGATGTGGAGCTAAACCGCCAATTGCGTAGGCTGCACGTACTTTACCGAAGCTAAAGAAGGAATTGGGATTCATCAATTCCGAGAATACCCAAGAAAGATCAGCCTTCGGATAGAAGAAGCCTTTGCTTCCCTTTCCGAAAGCGGTTGACCATTCGTTGCGACCTGTCATCGTTAAATAAACCATGCGCTTGAAGTCAAATGCGGCTTCAGCGAAAGCGGCTTGCGTACGCTGATATCCTCCACTGTTGCTACTATACAACTCAGACGCGTTGTTTAAGTTGTAGTAGTTTGGAATCTGCAGGTTGCGTCCGCGTGCAAACAGCAACTCGTTCTCGGAGTAGGTGAAGTTGTGACCGAGCATGCCCTCCAAACCAAATTGATCGTTTGCAAAACGCTTGTTAAAGTTAAGCAGAAGATCAGAGTAGATGTTGCGGTTGCTCAGGCTGCTTCTGTTAACTTGGCCAAGGCCTGATGCATTATCGTCACCCATTGAGGAGATCGAATATATCTGCTGCGCATTTGTGGTGTATGCATCGGTTCCGATTTTATAGGATGCATCGAAAAATGAACACGGTTTGTACTTTATGTAAGCATTGCCCATAATCCGGTTGGTTTGATCCGTATACGGATTGTTTTTTGCAGTGTAAAGCGGGTTGTCATACACCGGATAATACTGTTTCTGTGTGCCGTCCGCATTTTTATAATCGCGGATGTCGAAGCTCGACGGTGTGCGGCAAAGAGAAAGCATTACACCTGATAAATTAGAACCATTCTGAGCACGAGTTGCGGATGTGTTTGTATAATCAACAGTTCCTCCAGCTGTTAAAACCTTAGACAACTTGCTGTCAGAAGTGAGGCGCACCGTGGTGCGATCCATGCCCGTGTTTGGCACAATGCCTGTTTGGTGTGTGTTGCCAATAGATAAGCGCAGCGAGGTGCTCTCGTTACCACCATAAATGGCTAAGTTATTATTCAGGGTGTTGCCAGTTTTAAAGAAATCATTGTACGGATTTCTTGGGTCTACTGCCTCAGGACCCCAACTGTTTGGCGTGGTGAGTGAAGTAGTAGGAATACCGCCTTTCAATTTTCCTTGACCGTATTTAGTTTGCAACTCAGGAAGCTTGTTTACTTTGTCGAACTCCATGGATGTGCTGTACGTTGCGCCAAGTCCTTTGCCATATTGACCACGTTTTGTGGTATAAATGATAGCACCATTACCAGCACGCGAACCGTAAAGGGCAGCAGCAGCTGGTCCTTTTAGTACGCTCACCGATTCGATATCATCAGGGTTGATGTCCAAGGCACGATTCGATTCGTTTACACCCGCAAGATTTACATTGAAGGGTGCGTCGCCAGCTTGAACCGCGTTTGTTGAGTTGTCAACCGGAACGCCATCAATTACGATGAGCGGCTGGTTCTCGCCAAAGCGTGAGTTGCCACGCAAAATGATTTTTGATGAAGCACCTGGTGTACCGCCGGAACCAGTAACCATAACGCCTGGAGCTTTAGCTGCCAAGGCCTCGATCACATTCGTCTCACCAGACTTCTCAATCACATCGCCGCTAACTTCAGAGACCGAATAGCCAAGCGCTTTCTTCTCTTTAGATACGCCCAATGCGGTAATCACTGTCTCTTTTAAAAGAACAGAATTAACGGCCAATGAAACGCTCACATTTTCTTGATCAGCGGATACGTTTTGTGTCATAAAGCCGACTGAAGAAATGATTAATTTCTTGCCTGCTCCATCCACATTGATGGAAAAATCACCCTTCGCATCGGTAGTGGTACCAGTGGTGGTTCCTTCTACAACGACACTAACGCCGGGTAGCGTTTCATTGCTTTTAGCATCCTTAACTGTTCCTTTGACCATGTGTCCTTGAGCGAACACGGCCACCTGGAATAGCAGGATGAACATCGTTAACAGTACTTGTTTTTTCTTCATGTTAATTGATTTTTGGTTAGCACTAAATGAACAATTAATCCGAATGTATAAAGTTTTTTGTTCACTTTCAAGATACGCCGAATATTATATCAACAAGAGCCTGTTCTTTATTATGGGAATATCTAATTTAGATGAAAAGCAAGGTTTTTTATAAACAGGTAACGACATCGAAAAAGAAGGTCAAGATTTTTCTTTTTTGTTCTTGATAATAAAATGTAAATCAAATGTAGAATTGTGTAAATTCATTTCGCAATCGTTGTATATTGCCCTATCGAAAATTAAACCTATTTCATGGCCTCTTTCACCAACAAATTATCTTGGTCCATCAGTCGAGCAGAGACCTTTGATTATTGCAAGCGCAAGTATTTTCTTTCATACTACGAATATTGGGACGGATGGAGTGCCAAGGCAACTCCTCGTAAAAAACTGATTTACTTCTTAAAGCAAAAACAATTTGTAATTAATTGGGTGGGCAAGGTTGTCCACAATGCGATCAAGTACGCCATCCAGCAAGGCACTGCCGTTGACCAAGCGTTTGTTGCCAGCAGTTTGCGCAAGCGTTTGCAAGCCGACTTTGATAAATCTTTGTTGTACACGCTTGAGAATGCAAAACCGAAAGACCTTTGGTTATACGAGCATTATCGTCAACTGCCTATTGACTTTGCGCGCGAGCTGGAGCTCGCCGATGGCTATTTGCGGGCCTTCTTTACCAGCGCCTATTATGAAGAGATACTTGCAGCGCGTTTGCGTGGCGACATTCTTTACCTCGACGAAGACGACATCGAAAAGATGCTTTTTCAGATGGGTAGCATACCGGTGTATGCCATACCCGATCTGTGTTATCGCCGACCCGATGGGTCGTATATGTTGCTTGATTGGAAGACAGGCAAGCGCAAAGGCGATGAGCTATCGATGCAGCTCAAGCTTTACGGTGCGCGCATGGAACAGGTGGATGGAATAAAGCTTGGCGATGTTAACATTGAGGCAGCATCGTTTTTTCTTTCTTCCAACGAAGCTGTTGGGCGGTTCTTGCAGACCGAAGACCTTGAATTTATCAAACAGCACGCCGTGCAAACATTTCAACTCATGAAGGACCAGCTGCGTGATGTATCAACAAATACACCGCACGATGAATCGGCCTTTCCAATGACCGAGAGTTTGGCGAAATGCGGCTATTGTGCCTTTGCAGAAATATGTCACGAGCAGCCGATAAAGAATTAGACTTGTCCTTTGGATTAGGGTAGATCGTAAAAAGTAAAAAGCAGGTAGCACACATGCTCGCTCCTTAGCACTTCTCTCCTTTTCTCACGCTCTGTTTCCTCTTGCTCCTTGCAATCTGTTTTTTTGGCCGCAACGCATTGCGGCTCTACCTTTTGTTCGCTTCAAATCGGATCTTGTTTTTTAGCCGCAACGCATTGCGGCTCTACCTTTTGTTCGTTTCAAATCTGATTGTTTTTTTAGCCGCAACGCATTGCAGCTCTACCTTTTGTTCGCTTTAAATCTGATCTTGTTTTTTTAGCCGCACAGCATTGCGGCTCTAACTTTTGTTCGCTTCAAATCGGATCTTGTTTTTTTAGCCGCAACGCATTGCGGCTCTAAATTTCTCTCCCAATGCTTCAGGACTCGTTCTCTTTTCGTATCTTTGCACCGCAAATACATGGGGCCGCCCGGAATCGACAGCGATGATGCCTGTGTGTAAGCATGCCGAGTGTTGTTAGTATAACTCGCTAATCATAACTTTCACAGCCTTAACTGGCAACTACGACTACGCATTAGCTGCTTAATTTAGAATTAACCAGTTGATTATCCTGGGGCCGCCCTTCTCCGCGGCAGCCCGATCAGGGTATCGCAAAGCTGAGATAGCCGCTGTGGAATCCCGACACGGTAGCGAAACAAAGGGAATAAGGGGAACAGTTGGTAAGCTTCTGACCGGCTCTCCTCCGACAATTAACAGAAGCTAAGCATGTAGAAAGCGCATTTGTACGTTGACTGGACGAGGGTTCAACTCCCTCCGGCTCCACCCAAAGGGATAAGCTTAAATTTTTAAGTTTGTCCCTTTTTTATTCCCTCTGAAATAACTGTAAATACTAGTACTTCGAGAGACTCTACTTTTTAAAAGTAGAGTTCGAACTTTTTTTGAAAAACACCGTTTTTACCCTAGTATCTCAAAGGGATTCGAACTTTTTTAAAAATCGTTAGGATTTAAATAGTAATTATGGTTTTAAAATACGAACTAGATCATTATTTATGTAGAATACTTCTTTGCCTTCTTGATGGGGAGATAGCACACCGATACCTGTTAATTCATGCATGTATTTTGTTAGTGTAGTTCTGCTTCTTACTTCTAGTAACTCACCTATTTTTTTAGGTTTAATATAGGGTTGTGAAAATAAAAGCTGATTCAATTCAAGACTATACCACTTTAATTTTTTTTTTGCGTGCAAATGCGTAGCATTCATTTGATCCAATATCTCATCAATTGTCTGATTTGTTTCCTTTGCCGTTATTTCAACAGCGGTTAACATATAATTAAGCCAAGGCTTCCATGCATTTCGAGTTGTCACACCAGCTAAATTCGTATAGTAATCCTCCTTGTTATTTAAAATGTATTTACTTAAAAACAAAACTGGATGAGATAATAATTCTTGATGAACCAAGTATAGTAAATTTATTATTCTACCTGTTCGTCCATTACCATCCGTGAAAGGATGTATAGCTTCCAATTGGTAATGACCAATAACCATTTTAAAAAGAGGATCAATGGGGTATTTCTTATGATCGTTTAAAAAATCAATTAAATTCTTAATTTTTTTCTCTATTACTCCAGTACCTCGAGGGGGTGTATAAATAATTTCTCCGGGTTTAACTTCACTTTGTCCCCTTTTAATTACGACTTGCGATTGTGGGGGACGAATACCTTGACGTGTATTTTTAATTTGTTGAAATACTTTTATAATGGAAGCTTCATCCAATTTATTTTTTGATTTAATTGTATTGTGCCCTTTCCATAATGCTTC
>CANFOZ010000033.1 GCA_947448795.1 Bacteroidota bacterium | reverse complement strand
TTCTTGACACGGTTTCTAACTCCGACTTGCCTGCACTTTATCAACATGCACAAGCCTTCCTGTACCCTTCTTTCTTCGAGGGCTTTGGCATTCCCATCATTGAGGCGCTAGCAAGTAAAATACCTGTTCTTACAACAGCCGGAGGTGTTTTCCCGGAAGCAGGCGGTCCCCATTCTCTATACATAAACCCCAATCGTGCGGATGAATTAGCTAGCGCCATTAGTTTGGTACTTAATAACAAAGACCTTCGAGAATCGATGATGCTTGGCGGATGGGAATTTGTGCAACAATTTACTCCTGCAAATACCGCTTTGAAAATGGCTTTGCTATATGAAGGCATTAAGTAAGCCGCAAGGCATCTTTTTTTAACTTTGTAAAAATACATTTTGTGCATTTACCTCTGAATCATATAATATTTAAGCATGTTTCGGCGTGCGCCAAGGCCATGCATGTTGAGGCCTTTGTGGTTGGCGGATGGGTTCGAGACCAATTGCTGGAGCGCGCTTGCAAAGACATTGATTTTGTTTGCACGGGTAGCGGCATTGAGTTGGCTGAGCGGGTAGCCGCTTCTTTGGGTAACCTGAATGTTCATATTTTTCGATCGTTTGGTACGGCGCAGATACCGTTTATGGACTTTGACTTCGAGTTTGTTGGCGCTCGAAAAGAGTCGTATCGCGCCGACTCACGAAAACCCATTGTAGAAGACGGCACTATTGAAGACGATCAGAAGCGACGCGACTTCACAATTAACGCCTTGGCAGTTTCATTAAATGAAGCCAATTACGGCGAGCTGATTGATCCATTTGAAGGGGTACTCGACCTTGAACGCAAGCAGCTAAGGACACCACTTGATCCGGATATTACCTTTTCAGACGACCCTTTGCGAATGATGCGAGCCATTCGTTTTGCGACGCAGCTAAACTTCAGTATACTGCCGCAAACCCTTGAATCCATTGCGAAAAACAGAGATCGAATAAGTATTGTCTCGGCTGAACGTATAGCTGATGAGCTAAACAAAATCATCCTCTCCCCTGTTCCATCGATTGGTTTTAAGCTTCTCTTCGACACGGGTTTGTTGCCGCTTGTGTTTCCTCAGATGGCTGCTCTGCACGGAGTAGAAACCATCAATGGCAAATCACACAAAGACAATTTCTACCACACGCTGCAAGTTTTGGACAACATCTGCCCAATGACAAGCGATCTGTGGTTGCGGTGGGCCGCCATCTTACACGACATCGCCAAACCAGCCACCAAACGCTTTGAGCCTGCTCACGGCTGGACTTTTCATGGTCATGAAGACAAAGGTTCGAGGATGGTTTCGAAAATTTTCAGACAACTAAAATTGCCGCTCAACGAGAAGATGAAGTTCGTCGAGAAGATGGTTTTGCTTCATTTGCGGCCAATCGTGCTTGCACAATCTATTGTTACAGACTCTGCGGTTAGGCGACTTCTTTTCGAAGCAGGCGACGATATCGACTCATTAATGATGCTTTGCACAGCTGATATTACTTCTAAGAACGAGGTTAAGGTAAAACGATATCGGGCTAATTTTGAATTGGTCAGAGAGAAACTGAAAGAAGTGGAAGAGAAAGATCAGATTCGAAACTGGCAACCACCTGTGGATGGATTGGAGATCATGAACGTATTTGACTTGAAACCAGGTAGAGAGATAGGCATTATTAAAAGTGCTATTCGCGATGCGATATTGGATGGCGATATTAAAAACGATCGCGACGAAGCCTATCGCTTTATGCTTGCTAAAGCACTCGAATTAGGATTGAAGCCGGTTAATAATATCGCTAAAGACTAACCAAATTCGCCGTGCTTTAAAAAATGTACGATTTTTTTTTATTTATTTGTAAAAAAATTAAGCAGAAAAAATATGGTTTACAGGTTCCGAGTCACCTTCGAAGAGTACGATGATGTAATACGAGACATCGAGGTAAAAGCCTTGCAAAGCTTTGAGGATTTGCATTTAGCGATATTGGCTTCGATCGGTTTCGACACCAAGCACGATGCTTCTTTTTACCATGCCAATGAGCAATGGAAGCGCGGCCAGGAGTTTTCCACCCGTCCGGGTACTGGTGTTAAAGCCATGAAAGGTACTCGCCTCACCGACTCCATTAACGATCCACACCAGCGCTTCGGATATATGATTCATTCCAATCCGGCTTGGGAATTTTACGTGGAGCTTTTTAAGATTTCAAAAGACGAAGACAAGGTTTATCCTTCGTGTGTAAAATCGACTGGCGTTGCGCCAAAACAATACGGCACAAGTGTTTTAGGCCAAGAGAAGCAAGACCTTGATTTTCTTAATGAATCTGCCTACTCGGCCGAGGAAGAAGAAGGCGGCCCCGACTTGGAAGACGGTCCACCAAAGATGAGTGATGATGATTCGGTGCTTGACCCAATGGAGAGCGGCGAGGATGTCGATACAAATTTTGATTCTTTTGAAGATCGTGACCCCATAAATGACTAATCAAGTATTAGCCATTGTAGGTCCAACAGCTACTGGTAAAACAGACCTCTCAATACGGCTTGCATGCCATTTCGAAACTGAAATTCTTTCGGCCGACTCCCGACAAATATACAAGGAGATGAGCATTGGCACGGCAAAGCCCGAGCCTCAGCAATTGGCGCACGTATCACATTACTTCATTGGAAGTCATTCCATCCAGGAACCCTTGAATGCTGGAATTTATGAGCAATTGGCGCTTAAACAATTGGGGATTTTGTTTGCAAAAAAGCCAATCGCCGTTGTTGTAGGGGGTAGTGGTTTGTATTTGCAAGCCGTTTGTCAAGGCTTTGATGATGTGCCTGCATCTATTGCTGATTTAAGAGAGCAGCTCATGCAAGAGCTCGACCAGAAGGGTATTGATTTTTTGCTGAACGAGCTATCCCTTAAAGACCCCACCTATTATAGCGAAGTAGACAAAGACAATCCGCATCGGGTAATACGCGCTTTAGAGGTTATTCGAAGCAGCGGAGAAACCTATTCTAGCTTTCGACAAAACACAAAAAAAGCGCGTGACTTCAAGGTAACGAAATTGGGCATCTTAATGGACCGTGAAGTTTTGTATCAGCGTATCAATTTGCGTGTTGAAAGGATGATGGAGCAAGGTCTGTTAAAAGAGGTCGAATCACTTGTTCCACATAAAAAATTGCCGGCTTTACAAACCGTTGGATACAAAGAGCTTTTTCAGTATTTGGACGGTGAGCTTTCGCTTGAAAAAGCCGTGGATCAAATTAAGCAGAATACGCGCCGTTATGCAAAACGACAATTGACGTGGTTTAGAGCAGACCCTAGCATTGTTTGGGTTAAAAGTGCAGAAGAAGCTTTGAGTTTGCTTCGGATAAAAGTGCTATAAACCTTATTCAACATTCGATTTATCGCTAGCCAGCCAGCCGCGCCATCTAAAATAAATCAGAAAGCCAACAAAAAGCGCAGCCATAAAAGCACACACTTCAATATAGCCATAAGGCGAATATAGTTCGGGCATGTTCCAGGGTAGATTGTGACCGGAAATCGGGTCGTGACGCTGGAAGTTCATGCCATATAAACCGACTATAAAAGTAAGCGGGATGAACAGTGTTGATATAACAGCCAATACCTTCATGATTTCATTCATGCGGATGTTGGTGCTACTGAGGTATATTTCCAATAAAGACATTGTAGCCTCGCGGTAATTATCCACAATATCCATGACTTGCATGTTGTGATCGAAGGCATCTCGCAGGAAAAATTTGGCATCATTACCAATAAAAGGCGAAGAAGAACGCATCATGTCGTTGATCATGTCTTTGTTCTGCATCGCGGTGCGACGGATGGTGATGATCTCGCGTTTTGCACGCTGTATTTCAAACATCATCTGCTTCTTTGGCGTTTGTGTGATTAACTCCTCTTCCAGATCATCCAAATAATTACCCATTTTTTCCAAAAGAGGAAAGTAGTTATCGAGTACCGCATCTACGATGGCGTAGGCTAGATAATCCACCTTCATACTTCTTAAAAAACCCTTGCCGGTGATGAGTCGGTCACGGACTGGAGCCAATTGATCATCGTAACGTTCTTGAAAGCTGAGCAAAAAGTTTTTTCCCAAGAAAAGCGAAATCTGTTCATTGAACATATCGCCATCGCTATTTTGGTAAACCATGCGCGTAACGATGTACAGATGTTCTGGATGCTCTTCGTATTTTGGTCGTTGATACACATTTACCACATCAGCCAGCTCAAGCCGGTGAATTGAAAAATAGTCGCCTAAAGCCTCGATCCACTCCCTATCGCCGATGCCTTTAACCTCCACCCAATGCTGCATTTGATCGTTCTCTTCAAGATGCTTTTTGAGTTGCTCAAAAGATTCTACAGGATCGACACGGTACTGCTCCTTTGTGTAGGAGTATACCGTAATTTGCGGCTTCAAGGCATCCTCAGGAATAAAAAAAGTGCCTGGAACAGAACCTGGTAGCGGTTGACGCTTGAGTTTGCTTGTGCGCAGATTAAGGTTGTTGTACGAATCCATTGTTTAACAAATGTATGAATATTTGGTTCTAAAAATAAGGCCGATCAAAACTCGAATATGTTGTTTGTCAACGAATATGTATTTTAGCCATTCAAACTACGACCATGAACAAAACGATTAAACAAGTAAGCACCGTAATAGCCGTCCTTGGTGGACTCTTTGTTGTATCGTGTAACAGTCAACATGCTGACAAGGCCGATTCAATGGGCTTGAATGCCGACTCTGCAGCGGCGGGTGCTGAAAAGCTTATGCAAGTTGATAAGGTTACTTTCAGCATCCCCTCTCCTATTCAGGTTGCATTGATGATTGAGCAAAGCGGAGGGCACTACCAACGAAATTTGTTACACAGCACCACTAAAACAGCAAGTTATTCGAGTAAATTTGACAAGGCATTCAACCTCGGTGTTTTCGGTGCGGATATGGGCTATTGCTCTATCTACGACCAATCGCAAGATGCCCTTGGATATTTGAATGCAAGCAAGCACCTTGCGGATGATTTAGGGATTGGAGGAGGTTTCGATGCTAGTCGTTTTGAGCGTTACAAGCATTCGTTAGGTAAACGCGACTCGATGCTTTCACTTATCTCCCAATCGTACCGCCAAGCCGATGGTTTTTTGAAAGAAAACCAGCGATCCGACATCAGCTCCATCATCCTTGCTGGCGGCTGGCTCGAATCCTTGCACTTCATGACTAGTCTTGCTATGCAAGGCCAACAAACCATGCTTTTAGAGCGTATCGGTCAGCAGAAAACAACCCTTGACAACCTCATCAAGCTCTTGATGCCATTAACTGAACAAGCCGAAACGGCTGCTCTGATTAACTCCTTGATGGAGATTGCACAACCATTTAACGATGTAGAAATGAGCTATGTTTTTAAGGAATCAAGCCACGACACACTTAACAAAATCACAACCATCAATAGCGAAAGCAGCTTCGTTATTAGTCCGGAGCAATTGAAGCAGATTGCCGCTGCCGTTGAGAAAGCAAGGAATACCCTATTAAAATAAAGACGTCCACATGCAACACACCAAGATTCTTTTTACACTCTTTTTATTAAGTTTTTGCATTTCTACTTACGGTCAGTGCGATAAAACTGCTGCAGCCTGCGAGGTCTTGCTTGGCAAGCAATTTCTTTCCGACGGGCAAGAGTACCGCGCTTTGCTAAACGGCAACGAGACCGCCGAGTTCCGCAACACGTTTTACGGTGGCAACACCTATCGCATTATCTGTGGCTCCGGTCCTTCGACAGGTCATCTGCAGGTGCGCATTTATGATCAAGCGCGAAATGTACTATACAACAGCGGAGATTTTTCGCATCCAGCAAGTTGGGATTTTAAGTTTACAGCAACGCTGAATTGCACCATTGAAGCGCAGTTGATGCCTAGTGCCGATGGCCAAGCCCCTTCCGGATGCGCTGTGCTATTGATCGGCTTTAAGCAATAAAAGAGTAATTTGATATCGATACATCAAACCCATCCTGTTAAAAACACGATGGGTTTTTTGTTTTAAGGTTAAAAGCACATTCAATTAGTGCATCAACCTCGATTTTTGCAATTTCTTTGGAATAATTAGTTTACCCCCGCTCTTTGAACCCGATTACGATATACGCCCAAAACACACGGGCATATCGAGCGGTAATTGGGAATAAGCTAAACAGCAGCAATGTTGCCGAAATGATGAATTCGGGCAGGCGCCACCCCCAGAAAAAGAAGATAAAACCAAAGAGCAGCATACACAAGGCCACCGATATAGCGTAGCTAAGAAACATGGCTCCCCAATAAAAACCGGGCTCAGGCTGATTGTAAAAGCCACATTCCGGACATCTTTCGGGCATCAAAAACATGGTTTTTAGCTTGTATGGGTTCTTTTCAATAAAAAGATCCCCTTTTCGACACTGCGGACATTTATTATGCAGCATCGCCAAAACTAAATTAGGCGTGTTACTCATGTTTTATTCGTTTTTGCAAAGGTACGCCTATTTGGGCCTTTTCTAGTTTGTTTAAGGCGATTGTTCACAAGTCCCATTTTATGAACAACCCTGCCTTAGCAAGCATAAAAGGTATATATTTGCGAACGCTTGTTAAAAGAACAAGTAATTTTCACAACCGAAACAAATCCACGCTATGAAATTCATTGTTTCCAGCTCCCTTCTTCTCCGCCAATGCCAAGCAATCAGCGGTGTTCTTCAATCCAGCAATGCCCTGCCTATTCTTGATGATTTTTTGTTTGTGATTGGCAAGTCGGAACTCACGCTTTCTGGTTCTGATCTTGAAACCACAATGACCGTTAAGTTGCCGATAGAAAGCAAGACAGAAGGTAAAATAGCTGTTCCTGCGCGTATCCTCCTCGATACGCTTAAAACATTCTCTGAGCAGCCGCTAACCTTCAGCATAGACGATAAAACCTTTGCCATCGAGATTTCATCCGACTATGGTAAGTATAAGATTGCAGGCCATAATGGAGATGACTTTCCTAAAATGCCAGAAATGAGCGGTGGAAAAAACCTCGAGATGCCAGCATCTACTTTGGTTAATGCCATCAACCGTACCGTTTTCGCTACAGGAAACGATGAGATCCGACCTGTAATGAATGGTGTTTTCTTTCAGCTTGCTAAGGACAGCATCACGTTTGTTGCTACCGATGCACATCGATTAGTTAAATACACCCGCAAGGACGTTCATGCCGATGTTGCAGGATCTTTTATCCTACCAAAAAAACCGCTTAATCTGTTAAAGAACTTTGCAGGCACTGAAGATAGCCGTGTACAGATTACCTATAACGACTCCAACGCATTCTTTAAATTCGACAATTTTGAATTGATTTGCCGACTTATCGAAGGTAAATATCCAAACTACGAAGCTGTTATCCCTAAAGAAAATCCGAACCAGCTTACGGCTGATCGCATTGCCTTGCTTAACTCCATTCGTCGTGTGTCGCTTTTCTCTAACAAAACCACCCACCAGGTGCGCCTAAAAATGGCTGGAAGCGAATTACACATTTCTGCGGAAGATTTGGATTACTCAAACGCAGCAAGCGAGCGTCTAACTTGTAGTTTTACGGGGGAAGACATGGAGATTGGCTTTAATGCACGCTTCCTAGTGGATATGCTTCAAAATCTAGATACCACTGAAGTGATGATTGAGATGTCAGCCCCTAACCGTGCTGGCTTGCTGGTTCCAACTACTGCCGAAACCAAGGTAAACGAAGGCATTTTGATGCTCGTGATGCCGGTGATGCTCAACGCTTAGTTTACACTAAAACCAAAAGAAAAACCTGTCGATATACGGCAGGTTTTTTTTTATGTTTTAAGAAAAAAAGGCCGGATTTACCGGCCTTTGCTCTGCTTTTTATTATTTAGAAAGTTCTTGACGTATCGAACTGCTCAAGGTAATCTGCAACCCGACGCAGGAAGCTACCACCCAATGAACCATCTACTACACGGTGATCGTATGAAAGCGACAGAAACATCATGTGACGGATGCCAATGGTGTCGCCTTGTTCTGTTTCAATAACAGCGGGTTTCTTTTTAATCGCTCCCGTTGCCATAATAGCAACCTGAGGTTGGTTAATAATAGGTGTGCCCATGATATTGCCGAATCCACCAACATTGGTTAGCGTGAATGTGCCACCCTGAATATCGTCTGGTGTAAGTTTGTTAATACGCGCTCGAGCCGCCAAATCGTTAACCGACTTGGTGAGACCAATCAAGTTCATGTAATCGGCTTTTTTAATTACCGGTACAATCAAATTGCCGCTTGGCAATGCCACGGCTAATCCGATGTTGATTTGTTTTTTAACAATGATCTTATTGCCTTCCACCGATACATTGATCATTGGAAAATCTTTGATTGCTTTGGCAACGGCCTCTACAAAAATCGGAGTAAAAGTGATTTTTTCTTTTTCTCTTTTTTCGAAATCCTTTTTTATTTTGTCGCGCCATTGAACCATGTTGGTAACATCGGCCTCTACAAAAGAGGTAACGTGCGGCGAGGTGTGTTTCGACATCACCATGTGGTCTGCGATGAGTTTGCGCATACGGTCCATCTCCACGATTTCGTGTTCGCCAGAGAAGGATACAGCAGGCGCAGGCGTTTTCTCAGGAGCCGGACTTGCTTTTACTTCAGGCACTGCAGCGGCAACTAGCGTTGCAACAGGAGCAGCAGCGGCCTTACCTTTGTTTGGCAAGTAGGCCATGATATCGTTTTTTGTCACACGGCCTTCGAGACCGGTGCCAGGAATAGTATCAAGTTCAGCTGCCGAAATACCTTCTTGCTGCGCAATGCTGCGAACCAAAGGCGAGTAAAAACGCCCCGATCCCGAAACCCGCTCGATTGCTTGCGTCGGAGTAGGTGTTGTAATAACAGCCGCAGGTGCAGTTACCGGAGCAGCTGAAGCAGCTGGAGCGGGAGCCACAGAAGGAGCTACTGCAGCAGCAGCGGAAGCATCCGTTTCGATGAAGGCCAAGGCAGCGCCTACCTTTACAACAGCACCCTCTTCAAAAAGACGCTGGGTGAGTATACCCGCAACTGGCGAAGGAACTTCAGAATCCACTTTATCGGTTGCAATCTCCAGCACATTCTCATCCACCGCAATCGCATCACCGGGCTTTTTAAGCCATTTTAAGATGGTAGCTTCTGCAACACTTTCTCCCATTTTTGGGAGTATCAGGTCAACTTTAGACATAGTTATTTTTTAAATCGAGGCAAAAATAAGAATAATCCTTTAATAGCAGCAGATCAGTTGGCTTGTCCAAGTCGTGGCAAGGCTTTGAAGATGATGCGAAGGTCGTTATAGACACTGTAGTCACGAGCATATTGAAGATTGAGTCGCTGCTCTGTTTGTTCATCTACGCGTATGCTCAAACCATCTGAAGGCCGAAGGATCCCTCTTTTCATGATGGGTAGCTTGTCGTTTTTTACAGGATAAGCAACCCATGTTTTGCGTCCTAGTAAAACAGCCAAGCCGTTTTTTAACAACCCGATAGGCGATTTAACCAGAAATAGCAGTACAGGTATTGCCGGAATGCAAGCAATTGCCAAAAGCACATCCAAGACGCGTTTGTTGCGTTTATTTAATGGAAGGTGAACAGAATTAATATCAATAACATAAAGATCGCCTGGGTCATTGACAGAACTGCTTCCTATAATGAATTGACTTTCCTCCGGCGCGATTTTAAACTCCACCCCGGGATACTTTAAAGAAGCCATGAGGTCGATGATTTGGGAGGCAGGAAGGTTGCGTGAACAGAAAATGAGCTCATCCGGCCTGAAAACCTCCATGATCTCGTCGAGCTGATCGATGCTTCCTAAGAAATTGGCTTTTGATTGTGTACGATCGCTGCTTGGGTTGATAAGTCCAAGCACGTCGGCAGCAATTTTCGAGGAACTTAACAGCGATTGAACACGACCGCCTTCTAGCTCATCACCAACGATGGCGATTTTCTTTTTACTGCTGTCAGCGCCTAAGAAACTTTTGAATCCAACCAAGGCCAGAACTGAACGCCAGGTAATCGCTGCAAGCATTGCCCAAACCGTACCTAAAAGAATAAGTGCGCGAGAAAAACGCATCGTCTCAGGCAACAGTGCGTAAATAACAAGGATTAAAATGGTTGCTGATAAAACACCTCGGATCAAACGCGATGGTCGCCATGGTCGATCGAATCCACCGCTTAAGAAAATGCTTCCAATCCATGTTAACACATAGGCCGGAACAATTAGTCGAAGGTATTCGGTGGGATAATAATGAATACCCTCGAAACTTTTTACATGGCTTTCCCAGTACGATTTCAGCACAAACATACCACCGTAAAAAAGACCTGCATCCATTGCAGGCACAAGCATGCGCTTGATAAAGCGAACCAAGATGGCCAAGCCGGCACGCATCCAAATAGCTATGTGTATGAGGAACGAGAACAGCTTGGCATTCTTTTGCGAGAAATGCTTTTGAGCAAAAATCACCATCGCCTTGTAAAAAACAAAGACATAATTGACGCTGCTCTTGCGGGTGCTTTCTCCTTTGTAGTGAATGATTTTTGTTTCCGGAAAATAATAATTTTTAAAACCGGCTTTTTGTATGCGATAGGATAAATCGATATCCTCGCCATACATAAAGAAGGCCTCGTCGAGCACCTCGTTTTTACCTTCTAAAAGAGCTATTTTATCAAGCGCTTTGCGGCTGAGCATCATGAACGCTCCGGAAAGCACATCCACTTCGTGCACTTGGTTACGATCTAAATAACCGAGGTGGTACTTCCCAAAAAGTTTGGAGCTTGGAAACAACGCAGAAAGGCCGAAAATCTTATAAAAAGCCACAGCTGGAGTTGGCAGTCCTCGTTTTGATTCAGGAAGAAAATTACCCGCTCCATCAATCATGTTCACGCCCAAACCACCGGCAAGGGGATGTTCATCCATGAAGCGTACGCATTTTTCAAAGGTATCCTCTTCCACCACGGTGTCGGGGTTGAGGAGAAGTATATAGTCGCCTTTAGCGTGTTCGATGGCTTGGTTATTGGCTTTCGAAAAACCTTTGTTGTCTTTGTTAGCTATTAAAACAACCTCCGGAAACTTCATTTGAACCATCTCTGGGGAGCCGTCAACAGAATTGTTATCCACCACAAATACTTCGGTGGATACACGCTTTGCGGCCTTGGAAACAGCATGCAAGGCCTGTTCCAAGAAGTACTTTACGTTATAATTGACAATAACGACAGATAGTTTCATCAAAATTTAAAAGGTTTTTCGAAGCACGAAAGTACGAAATTCGAAAGTGCTTAAACGAACGGAAAGAGGATCGAAAAATTGCATCCGAGCAATTTTGCTAACGCATCAAGGAGTTTTCGTAAGGAATGCGGTGCAGTATGGATCGTCCGAGTGTCAATTCATCGGCATATTCAAGCTCGTCACCCACCGAGATACCGCGGGCAATAGTGGACACTTTCAAAGGCTGTTTGGGATGCTCGCCTTGCGCTTCTTTAATGCGACGATAGAGGTAGAACACCGTGGTATCACCTTCCATTGTGGAGCTAAGTGCCATAATAATCTCTTGAACAAGTCCAGCGCGAATGCGTTCTACAAATGATTCCACATTTAGTTCGCCCGGACCTATACCGTCGATGGGTGAAATTATTCCACCAAGCACATGATACACCCCTCGATATTGTTGTGTGTTTTCAATGGCGATAATGTCTCTGATACTTTCCACTACGCATACCAATCCTACGTCTCGCCTTGAATCGCTGCACACCGAACACAAGGGACCTTCAGCGATATTAAAGCAGATGGTACAGTATTGAATCTCCTCGCGAAGGCGAGTAATGACAGCCCCAAACTGACGAACCTCTTCAGGCGATTGCTTCAAGAGATGCAAAACCATACGCAGTGCACTTCGACGACCAATGCCAGGCAGTTTGGCAAACTCGTTGAGCGCATCATCCATCAATTTATTCATATTGCAAAAATAGATAAAGCGTGAAGATTGTAATAACGATTAAAGGGCAAGATGAGGGTGCAGTGTTTTTATAAACTTTACTTAGTAACAACCACCTTTACTTTAGCGGCGTTGGCCATGGCATGTTGCTTGACCAAATCAACATCAGCGCCAAGCACATCGCTAAACAGCACCACCGCCATGCGTCTATACGGCCTAGTGGTTGGCTTGCCGAAGATTCGAATGTCGGTGCCCTTTTGAAGCAATGCCTCCGAAACGCCTTCGAAGTGAAATTCCGACCCTTCTCTTTCGGCTAAAACGACAGCGCTTGCACCCGTGCGAAGCTGCGTGATTTCAGGAATTGGAAGTCCTAATACAGCCCTGGCATGCAGCTCAAACTCGGACAGGTTTTGAGTACCCGCCAAAGTCACCATGCCGGTGTCGTGTGGACGTGGTGATAATTCACTGAAATAAACACCTTCGGCAGTCAGAAAAAACTCGACTCCCCATATTCCTGCTCCGCCTAAAGCCTGCGTAACCTTGGCGGCCATCTCTTGTGCTTCTGTTAAATGCTCGGCGCTGATTGCGCAGGGTTGCCAGCTCTCTTGGTAGTCGCCTCGCTCCTGCCGGTGACCAATTGGCGGACAAAATAAGGTTGGACCACTTTTTTGAGTGACCGTCAAGAGTGTAATTTCAGAATCAAATTTTACAAAGGCTTCAACAATCACCTCCGACAAATCGCCGCGTTTGCCTGCCTGCGAATAATCCCAGGCCTTTTGAACATCAACTTCGCTTTTTATGGTACTCTGCCCTTTTCCAGAAGAGCTCATCAGTGGCTTTACTACACATGGAATTCCGACCTCGGAAACCGCTTTACTTAGCTCTTCAAAAGAATTCGCATATCTGTAATTAGCAGTCCGCAAACCCAAATCCTGTGCTGCCAAATCCCGAATCGCTTTTCGGTTCATCGTAAAATTAGCCGCCTTGGCGGAAGGCACAACCTGAATACCTTGCTTCTCATAGTCGTAAAAGCGCTCGGTTCGAATCGCCTCAATCTCAGGAACAATAAGGTCGGGCTGATACCTAGCAACCAAGGCATCTAAAGCCGTTCCATCCAACATATTAATAACGGCATGTTCATCAGCTACTTGATGTGCCGGTGCGCCTACATAAGAATCAACAGCAAGTACATAATGACCTAATCGTTTTATTGCGATAACGAATTCTTTTCCGAGTTCGCCGCTGCCGAGAAGCATGATCTTTTTCATAGCACTTATTGTTTGCGACAAAATTACTTTAATAATTCGCGTGTCCTCCTGCTTGAAAAGATATTTTCTAGTTCCTCTTTTTATTTCTAATCTTGCAGTATGACCCCAACCGTTATTTTTATTTGCGTAGCTATCTATTCGGTGCTACTGTTCATCATCACCTGGCTAACCTCGCGAAACGCCACCAACGACACTTTTTACCATGGAAACCGCTCCTCGCGATGGTATGTGGTGGCCTATGGAATGATCGGGGCATCTCTTTCGGGCGTTACATTCATGTCCGTTCCGGGTTTGGTTGGAGCCACGCATTTCGCCTATATGCAAATGGTTATGGGCTATCTTGTTGGCTACACGGTTATTGCCACCCTTCTGCTACCCTTGTATTATCGGCTGAATCTGACCTCCATATATTCGTATCTGCACCAACGCTTCGGTTTCTGGTCCTACAAAACGGGGGCTTTCTTCTTCATTCTATCTCGCACCATCGGATCGGCATTCAGACTTTATATTGTGGTGAATGTGTTACAGGTTTTTGTGTTCGATGCTTGGGGTATTCCTTTTTATGCAACCACAGCCACCTTCATCCTACTGATTCTTTTATATACTTATCAAGGCGGCGTTAAAACCATCGTTTGGACCGACACACTGCAGACAACCTTCATGCTATTGGCTGTCGTGCTTTCGCTATTTGCTATCTCTTCGGCCTTAAACACAAGTGTTTCGGCGCTAGTTAGCACCGTGTTTAGCAGCGATAGTTCGAAGTTGTTTGTTTGGGATTGGCACAGCAAGTTTTTCTTTCCCAAGCAGTTCTTTGGTGGTATGTTCATAGCAATAACCATGACCGGTTTGGATCAAGAGATGATGCAAAAAAACATTTCTTGTAAAAATATCGGCGAAGCCCAAAAGAACATGTTCACCTTCAGTGGCATCCTGCTATTTGTAAACCTGATGTTTTTAGTATTAGGTGCTATTCTTTTGACTTATGTGGCTGCCAAAGGCATCGAATTACCAAAGAAATCAGACGATTTATTTCCGATGATTGCCTTGCAATTTCTTGGACCAGTTTCTGGCATTGTATTCATTATAGGTCTTATTTCCGCGGCTTATCCTAGTGCCGATGGCGCATTAACCGCACTTACAACATCCTTCTGTATTGATATTTTAGGCATTCAAGAAAACCCCAAGCTCAGCGACGCCAAACGCAAAACGATCCGACATGCAGTTCATATTGGATTCGCTTTGCTTCTACTTTTGGTGGTTGTCGTTTTTCGCATTATAAACAACGAAGCGGTTGTCAACATGGTTTTTAAGGTAGCCAACTACACCTATGGACCATTGCTTGGCTTGTTTGCCTTCGGCCTATTTAACAAGCAGGCGCTTAAAGATAAACTTGTTCCATTTGCATGTTTGCTTGCGCCGATACTCTGTTATTTTATCAGCGAAAACTCCAAAACCTTATTGGGCGGTTATGAGTTTGGAAATGAATTGCTGATTTTAAATGGCTTCCTCACTTTTCTTTTGCTGCTTGCGGTTCGCGAATCAAAATCAAAAGTTACCACACCATCCTAAAACCCATGAAGAAAGACGGCAAAAACTACCCGATAGAAGCTATTCAGTTGTTGACCGAGCTGCTGAATGAAAAGAAAGAAGCAAGTAAAATTTTAGTTGCAGCGGGATATTCTGAACTAGCTTTAATCTATGATGCTGCTGAAGGCAAGACCGGCATCACCGAGCTACTGATGAAAAAAGGATATGTCGTTATTGCTGGTTTTCTAACGGCGATTTTAACAGAGAATAGATCACCAATTTCATTTCTTTTGAAAAATGGAGCCGAACATTGGGCAGCTACTGCCAATTATATCTTAAAAGATAAAAAAGCAAAAATATGGCTTCAGACCAACGGCTTTGATCACTATGTTGTTATGGCCGATGCCTTGAATAAAAAGATAGACAAAGAAGAAGGTAGCGGACTAGAGATGTTATTTAGATCGCCAATTTAAAAAGCAAAAAGCCGCAAGCTAATTGTATTTGATTGCTAAACTAGAAACGCAATCGCAAACAGAAGCAAATAGAAGCCGAAAAAAAAGCTTATCACCCCCATACCAATACCCAACCAAGCCAAACCTTTGCCCCAAAAGGTATTCGGCGATTTTTTCAATCGACGATACCCCATCCAGCTAAGTAGTATTCCAAACGGACCAGCAAGCACAGGAATAACAAAAAAACCGATTGTGCTCGACAAAACGCCCCATTTTATATGAGGCTCTAAGGTTCTCGATGAATCTCCTGCGAACTTCATTAGTGGTTTAATAGCAAGTGTTTCATTATTCTTTTTTGAAAAACAAACCTTATCACTAACTGCATTATGTCTTTGCGCAGCAATGCTATTTTTTGAAGATACAGTAAACGCTTCCAAAGACGTTGTTTGATTTACCTGTAAGATAGTTCGAGCCCACTCAGCGTTATGTGAAGAAAGGTGCGCTGGCTTAGTGTATTCTAATTTGGGCTTGCTGAACGAATCCTCCGAAAAAAAAGAAGGTGCGCTGGCCTGAGCTCTAAAAAAATTTATACGGTGCCCTTGACCAAGGCTTAATTCACGTTGGTTTTGACCAATTCCAGAATAGATACTACGACAAGAAGTCAGTAATACCAGGATAAAAACAAAACGGCACGATTTTCCTAAGCACATCAGTGTAGCTAGTTTTAGCTTACGTTTTTTTGATAAAATTAAATCATCTTCCGGTAAAAGGAAAGAACCTAGCGCATATAAAACCATCTTTTTAAATAATTTTACACGCATGGAGATTCAAGAAAAACCCGATTATGCAGGTGTGCTGATACCTCCCTTTCTTTTTGTACTTCTGCTTTGGGTAGTTGCCTACTTAGAATGGAAGCTTAACCTCGATTGGGTTCACTATTCCTTGTATCCCAAAACGTTGGAAGGCAGTCGAGGAATCCTTTTTGCCCCACTTTTGCACGCTGGTTTTTATCATTTAATCTCCAACACGGTCCCGCTTTTAATACTCGGTGCGTTCATGCTTCATTTCTACCGTAGCATCAGTTATGCTGTTTTCTTCATTGTTTATTTTGGTGCCGAAATTGGTGCTTGGTTTTTCGCCCGCCCTAGCTATCATCTTGGAGCAAGCGGCATCGTTTATGGACTCGTAACCTTTCTCTTTTTAAGTGGTATCATACGTCGCAACATCCAACTTACGGCAGTGTCGCTCCTCGTAACTTTTCTTTATGGAGGCTTACTTTGGGGAGTGCTTCCATTGCCAACGGGAATGTCTTGGGAGACGCACCTCTCTGGCGCCATCACTGGCGTTTTGTGTGCTGTTGTTTTTCGCAAAAAAGGACCGCAGCGAAACGTCTATGAGTTTGAGAAAGATACTGAACTTGATAATGAGCCGGGGATGCTTGTTGATGGTGTCGATTTAAAAGAGGACGAGATAGACACGAAAGACGAGCGTTTAAATAATCAAACAATTACGTACGTTTACGTTCCTAAAGAAGAGAAACCATGATGGTATCATTAAACAAGCTTTTATTCGTTGGATTGGTAGCAATTGGACTACTTACTACTTCATGCAAGAAGAAAGCGGACTGTGTAAAAGATCACATTGCCTTGGGCAATTGGTTTAGCAATGAAACAAAAAAAACAGCCGGCAGGGTGCCGCTTGGGGGCTATGTTTTTCTATATTGGATCGATGAAAAGGGACACGCCTGCCACGGTGAGCCTGGCAAGAATGCTGCACAAGGACCAATCATCATTCGGGCAACCAGCGACAGCAGTTACTTCGCAGCAAGAGAAAATGAGTTAATTGATGAAGCCACTTTAGCGCGTTGGCAAGAAATCGACTTCGACCGAAGCACCTATAATTCTTCGGGGCTTCACTTTGTGCAATACGACAACGTTACTTGGCGCAGCAGTCGAGACAGCATTGTTTCAAAAAACAAGGCCGAACAGTTTTTCTCAAGCACACAAATTGCCGATCTCAGCCGTCCTTTCTGCTACAGCCCAACATTTAAAGACATCCCGGGATCGTATTACGGCGGATTTTTAATATCCCCTTCCGACTCCTTAAAAGAGGCCAACAAAGACTGCGGTTGCAAGCAGAAAAAGTTCCCTGTTAATGCTGAAATGACTGTCGAGGAACTCGACAAAATAAGTCTAATCAACATCACGCATGGCCTTGACGCCAGCGAGTAATTCATGAAGCCGATTTGCATTTTGTTATTGGCCTTGTTCAGTGGCTTAGTGTGTCTTGCTCAATCTGAGCAGGACGATTATTTTAAAGACAACCGAACCCTTTACGAAGATCACACCTATCTCTCCACGATTAAAACCGTACTGTTGCATCGCGAGGGCAATCCGATGTCAATACCTTTGATCATGCTTGGTGCAGACGAAAAGCTGCAGCTGAGCTTTGATGATTTAAGCGGCGGTGATGATGTTTACGAATACACCTTCACGCATTGCACTGCCGAATGGCAAGCCTCCAATCTGCAAAACACCGATTATTTACAGGGCTTTCTAAGCGATCGTATTACCACCATAAGTTATTCCTTCAATACCAATCAACGCTATTCGCATAGAACACTGCTTTTTCCGAACGAGTCGATTCAACTTACAAAATCAGGGAACTATCTCTTGTTGGTTTATCGAAATGGCGATCCCAAACAAGCGATACTAACGCGGCGGTTCATGGTTGCTGAAAACAAGGTAACTTTAGAAATGGCTCCGCATGCATCCACCATCGGCGAATCCAGAAAATATAAGCAAGAGGTGGATTTCACCATCTTTAACAGCGGTTATATAATCAATAATCCGTTTGGAGAACTTAAAACTGTAATTACCCAAAACGGCCGGTGGGACAATGCCATTCGCGGTTTGCAGCCTCGCTTTTTAAAAGACAAAGAGCTCGTCTATGATTACGAAGAGGAAAATCTTTTCAATGGAGGCAACGAGTTTCGGTTTTTGGATTTCAGGAATTTTAAATACCGTTCCGAGAATGTGCAAGATATTTTATACGAACCAGCCCCAGCAGTTTATCTAGGACAAGACACCTTAGCTGCTAAGTTCCTGCACATTGTGTTGCAAAAAGACCCGCGCCGATCGGCTGAACGCTACTACTCTACCCGTTCTGACTTGAATGGCAAATTCCTGGTGAGTGTGCAGGAAGAGAAAAACCCAGATACCGAGGCCGATTACGCTTTTGTCTATTTTCGCCTTCCTGTTTTTGCCCCTTTGGCTGATGGAAATATCTACGTGGGCGGAGGTTTGACCGATTGGTCATTTGGGCCAGATAACCGCATGGCATACGACCCGATTCAGAAATGCTACACGTGCACCCTCTTTTTAAAGCAGGGCTATTATAATTACGAATACTTTTTTTTAAAAGATGGCAGTGATCAAGCTGACGAGACATGCATTGAAGGCGACCACGCTGAAACAGGCAACAGCTATGCCGTTTATGTTTATCAGCGCGAACCAGGCGGTAGATACGATCGTTTGATCGGCCATGCTTTTGCAGAGTCGAACTATAGTCGTTAAGCGATTCTGATTTATTCGTGAATAGTAAACTTGCTAAAAGGCCTGTAATCGTTAACAAAGAAAATTAAATTCTTAAAAATTCACTTGGAGCGAAATTTATTTATATATTTGTAGAAATTCTGAAAGTATGCCAACCCAAACGCTTGTCACATCGGGAGTCGAAATATCAGTTGAGTCGGAATATCAGCCGAATCAGTCGGATCCAATGAACAATCATTTTCTTTTTGCATACCGCATCACGATTCGTAACACGGGTGATTCGCTTATTCGCTTGCGCAACAGACATTGGTATATATTCGATTCTTGCAACAAGAAAACGCATGTTGATGGCGAAGGTGTTGTAGGAGAAAATCCAATTCTCGCTCCAGGAGAGGACTTTCAGTATGTTTCTGGCTGCAACTTAACAACCGATACAGGTCGTATGTTTGGTGCCTACATGTTCGAAAAGGTGATTGATAACAGCCGCTTCTATGTAAAGATTCCGGTATTCTATCTTATTGCTCCTTTCCGACTTAACTAAGTTCCATTTCCCTCGTTTTCTTTTTCTAATTTTGCAGCGATGTCAACAACATCGCTAAACGCATTTTAACATAAACACAAAATTATATGTCACATTATTCTGTCCCTGCAGCTGTCAACGAGCCTGTTCTGAACTACGCCCCAGGAAGTCCTGAGCGCAAAGCCCTGAAGGCCGCACTAGCAGCAATGCGCAAAGAAAAAGCCGATATTCCGATGTACATCGGCAGTAAAGAAGTTCGCTCTGGAAAGCTCAAAGAAATGCGTCCACCACACGATCGAAAACACCTGCTCGGTCATTATCATGCAGGCGATGCATCGCATGTAAAGGAGGCCATTCAAGAAGCGCTAAAAGCAAAGAAAGGATGGGAAGCGATGTCTTGGGAACACCGTGCTTCTATTTTCTTGAAAGCCGCCGAACTCATTGCTGGTCCATACCGATATAAGATTAATGCCGCTACGATGCTTGCGCAATCAAAAAATGCGTTTCAAGCGGAGATAGACGCTTCTTGCGAGCTGATTGACTTTCTACGCTTCAATGTGCAATACATGCAAGAAATTTATCATCAGCAACCGGTCTCTTCTAAAGGCGTTTGGAACCGCTTGGAGCAGCGTCCGCTCGAAGGCTTCGTATTCGCGCTCACGCCATTTAACTTCACTGCGATTGCAGGCAACTTGCCTTCGTCTGCTGCGATGATGGGCAACACGGTGGTTTGGAAACCGTCAAACACGCAGATTTATTCTGCACATGTAATAATGCAAGTATTCAAGGAAGCAGGCTTACCCGATGGTGTTATCAACCTCGTGTATGTGCCTGGTCCTATTGCTGGCGAAGTAATTTTTAATCATCCTGATTTTGCAGGTATTCACTACACGGGTTCCACCGCTGTTTTTCAAAATGTTTGGAAAACGATTGGCAACAACATCGCCAAATACAAATCGTATCCACGTATTGTAGGCGAGACCGGTGGAAAGGATTTTATTCTTGCCCATCCATCTGCTCAGGTTAAGGTGCTTTCTACCGCACTTGCTCGTGCCGCTTTTGAATACCAAGGCCAGAAGTGCTCTGCTTGCTCTAGAGCCTATATTCCATCGAACTTATGGAACGATACACGCAAAGCCTTGTTATCCGATATTGCGAGCATGAAGATGGGGCCTACAGAAGATTTCGGCAATTTCATTAATGCAGTGATCGACGAAGCATCCTTCGACAAACTTGCAAGCTATATCGACGCAGCAAAAAAGGATAAGAAAGTGAAGGTTATTGCAGGTGGTAAATACGACAAGAAGAAAGGCTTCTTTATCGAACCAACGGTCATCCTGACTGAAGATCCGAAATATGTGACCATGTGCGAAGAGCTCTTTGGGCCGGTCTTAACCATTTATGTGTATGACGAGAAAAAGTTTGATCAAACCCTCGACATTATCGACAGTACGAGCGCATACGCTTTAACTGGCGCCATCATCTCTCAAGATCGCGAAGCCATTGAGCATGCGATGAAAAAGTTAGTGAACGCAGCCGGCAATTTTTACATCAACGATAAATGCACAGGCGCGGTGGTAGGACAGCAACCTTTTGGTGGTGCTCGTGCCTCGGGTACCAACGACAAAGCGGGCTCCATGATCAACCTGTTGCGTTGGGTGTCGCCACGCACAATCAAAGAAACCTTTACCCCTGCAGTTGAATACCGCTATCCTTTTATGGATAAAGAATAGGTAAATCACCATACCAACAAAACAGCCAATAATTGCAAGCATCATGCAGTTATTGGCTTTTTTATGTTGAAAAGTTGATAGCAAGAATCTGAAGTGATGCCATTTCCTACTCTACATTTGCAGCATGTTGAACCGACTGAAGAAAGCTTGGCCTTTTTTTAAGAACAAGTACATCCTAACCTTTCTTGCTTTTTTGGTATGGATAGCGTTCTTCGATCGCAACGATTTTTATTCTCAATATACCTATCGGCAGAAACTCAAAAAACTACAAGCCGACAAACAGTATTACCTTGATGAGATCGCCAAGGACGATGCTGACTTGAAGAAGTTAACTACCGATCCTAAGAATTTAGAGAAATTCGCGCGCGAGAAATACTTGATGAAGAAAGACAACGAAGATATTTTCGTCGTTGTTAAAGAGTAGTTTTATTACTTGCCAAATTCGCCAAATACCCTTCTAAAAGCATCCGCTATTTCGCCAAGCGTTGCATACGCCTCAACGCAATCAATGATGAGCGGCATAAGGTTTTGATCGCCATGCGCTGCAGATTCTAAGCGCCTCAATTTAGCCGCTACATCATCCGCATTGCGTTCTGCGCGTAACTGATCAATCTTCTTTATTTGAATGGCTCGGATGGAATCATCCACGGAGAAGATCTCCTCTTTCAGCTCTTCCTCAACGGTGAACTTGTTCACGCCTACAATAACCTTCTCGCCTTTCTCTATATCTCCTTGATAACGATACGCCGATTCAGCGATTGCTTGTTGAATGTACCCTTCTTCAATAGCAGCAACAGAGCCACCAAGCTCGTCAATCTTGCGAATATACTCCCAAGCTGCCTGCTCCACCTCATCAGTCAATGCTTCAACAAAATAAGAGCCACCGAGCGGATCAACGGCATCGGGCACTCCGCTTTCGAAGGCAATCACTTGTTGTGTGCGAAGCGCAAGTCGAGCGGCGTGTTCAGTTGGGATAGACAAGGCCTCATCGAAGCCATTGGTATGCAAAGATTGCGTACCACCCATCACAGCGGCAAGGGCTTGTAAGGTAACGCGAACAATGTTGTTCTGCGGTTGTTTTGCTGTTAAGGTAGACCCACCGGTTTGTGTATGAAAACGCAGCATCTGTGCCTTTGGCTCAGTAGCACCAAGCTCTTTGGTGATTTGCGCCCACATGCGTCGCGCAGCGCGAAATTTAGCGACTTCTTCGAACAGGTTGTTGTGGGCATTAAAAAAGAACGATATCCGTGTTGCAAAAACATTGATATCAAGTCCTTTGGCGATTGCAGCTTGAAGATAGCTCTTGCCATTGGCTAAAGTAAAAGCCAGTTCTTGAACGGCGGTGGATCCGGCTTCGCGAATGTGATAACCCGATACAGAGATGGTGTTCCATTTCGGCACTTCCTTGCTGCAATACTCAAACACATCGGTAATTAGACGCATCGACGGTTTCGGTGGATAGATATACGTGCCACGCGCAGCATATTCCTTCAAAATATCATTTTGAATGGTTCCAGAAATCTTCTTCAAATCGGCTCCCTGCTTGCGGGCCAAGGCAATATACATAGCTAAAAGGATCGCTGCCGTTGAGTTGATGGTCATGGAGGTGGTGATGTCTTGCAAACGAATACCATCGAAAAGCACCTCCATGTCGCGCAATGAATCGATAGCCACGCCGGCTTTACCCACTTCGCCATCACTAAGTTCGTGATCGCTGTCGTAACCAATCTGTGTAGGAAGATCGAAAGCCACCGATAGACCAGTGGTTCCGTTTGCCAATAAATACTTGTATCGCTTGTTGCTTTCTTCGGCTGTAGAAAATCCGGCATATTGGCGCATCGTCCAGAGTTTACCTCTGTACATATCGGCTTGCACACCGCGTGTATATGGAAATTGCCCAGGTGCTTCCGCTTTTTTATCGTTTGCTGGGTAGGTGCTTTTGATTTCGATACCCGAATCCGTCTTGTGTGTAGTATCCATAATTTCGAATAGAAATAGGTTGTTATCAGAAAATCTGACGCGCCTCTGCTTTAAGTGCCTCTAGGGCATGTTGCGTTGGAATGCGCTCGGTCTTCACCATAAGGTCGAAGATGGCCTTGCTTAAATGCTGTGCAGGACTTGCATCAGGAACAGCAGCGGCGGATAGGTTGATAAGCTTGATGGTTTCTTCTTTGGCGTTTTTAATAGCATCCCAAACCTTAGGCGACATATAGAGCTGTTGGGTAAAGTTATGCTCATACTCGGCACGAATAGTAGCGATTAGCGCTGCATGCAAACGATCAGCCGTCATCGAAGGCTCGGAAGTTCGCATGACTAGAATTGAAGGATTAATACGCTCAAGAAAAAGAACCATGCGCTCATAGGCTTGTAATCGCACTGGAATCATTTCTTTGCTGACATTGCGTTTGGCATCTAAAAGCCGCAATTTATAATCGTTATCCAAGTACTTTTTTATCATCAGGTACAAAGAACCAAGCACCAGCACAGCGGGAACGAAATACAAAAGTGTTTCGCTTAATTTATTGATGAATTCCATAGTGTTTTAATATCCGCAAAGATCGTAAAAAATGCTGAAGCACAAGCTACATTATAGGCTATTCTTGATCTAAAGTCCTGGATTGATAAAGAACATTGTTAAACCAATCGTAGACAATTTATAAGCATTGAAAATTCCCTTATTGGCTTAATTAGCAATATGGATACCGATCAAAGCAATCAACAAACCAAGGCTCATCGAAGAAGCACAGGATAAAATACGAAAGGCCTAATTTCCTCATAATTACCTCATTAATCCAACAAGTAAAGCACTTAGAATTGACAAAACAGCACTAGCTATTCTGAACTTATCAAAATTATGTATTTTGGTACGTCTTTCTAAAGAATTAATACTATCTGTTGAACTAACCAAATCATTTCCCGAATCGACAGCTATTTTCTTAGACGATTCAGTACGATTGCTTTTTACGATAGCACTATCGGATGCAAGCACGGTATCCTGAGGACTTGTTTCTTCCTTAACCAAGAAAGTTTCTCTTGTGTGGGTTAGATAAACTGGAGAAGCCTTATCGGAGCTAGCTATTAATAGCGGCTCTCGTTGGCTTCGTTGAGCATCTGTATTCGTATGGCCCTTAGAAGCTGTCCACTGCAGATAATACCCCGGCTCATAGCGACGCTTAACAATGTTCAGCGGGCCGCTGCATGCAGCTATTATCGAAGCAATTGTAATTAATAAAACAAAACGCGAAACCCATTTCTGAATATTATTGCTCATAATTATGATTTAATGTACAAAACAAAGCTAATCATTTCACAGCCGCTTTAACATTCATATAACATTTGTTTTCTAAAAGGTAATAAAATAGGCGTTCAACAAAAAAAGCTTACCTTTGCACTCCAATTTTCAACCCCCACACATTGAACACGATCCGAAACATTGCAATCATCGCACACGTTGATCACGGTAAAACTACCCTCGTCGACAAAATTCTTCATCAATCAAAGCTCTTCAGGGACAACCAGGAGACCGGCGAGTTAATCTTAGACAACAACGATTTGGAGCGTGAGCGAGGCATCACTATCCTTGCCAAGAATGTCTCTATTAACTACAAGGGTACGAAGATTAACATCATCGACACCCCTGGTCACGCCGATTTCGGCGGCGAAGTAGAGCGCGTACTTAACATGGCCGATGGCGGCCTTTTGCTGGTGGATGCCTTCGAAGGTCCGATGCCGCAAACCCGCTTCGTTCTTCAGAAAGCCCTTTCTATGGGTTTGAAGATCATCGTAGTAGTAAACAAGGTGGATAAGCCAAACTGCCGTCCAGACGAAGTTCATGAAGATGTGTTTAACCTCTTCTTTAACTTGGATGCCAACGAAGATCAATTGAGTTTCCCAACGCTTTACGGCTCTTCTCGCGAAGGCTGGATGTCGACAGATTGGAAACAGCAAACAACAGATATCACGCCATTGCTTGACGAGATCGTTAAAACGGTCCCACCTCCTAGAACAACCGATGGAACTCCTCAGATGATGATCACATCGCTCGATTATTCAGCGTATGTTGGTCGTATTGCTATCGGCCGTTTGGCGCGTGGTGTACTGAAAGAAAACATGCCGGTATCGCTTGTTAAAAGAGACGGTAAAATTCAAAAATCACGTATTCAAGAACTCTACCTTTTTGAAGGTATGGGAAAGAAAAAAGTAGAAGAGGTTCGTCACGGTGACATTTGCGCTGTAATGGGCATCGAAAACTTCGAGATTGGCGACACCATCGCTGACTGGGAGAATCCAGAAGGCCTTACGCCAATCGAAGTGGATGAGCCAACGATGAGCATGCTCTTCACGATTAACAACTCTCCATTCTTTGGTAAGGAAGGAAAGTTTGTAACATCTCGTCACTTGCGCGAGCGTTTGTTTAAAGAGACAGAAAAGAATTTGGCTTTGCGTATCTCTGAAACAGCCTCTCCTGACTCTTACTTGGTGCATGGTCGCGGTATTCTTCACTTGTCGGTATTGATCGAGACTATGCGTCGCGAAGGATACGAGCTACAAGTTGGGCAGCCGCGCGTAATCATGAAAGAGATCGACGGTATAAAGCACGAGCCTATTGAGTTACTTACTATTGATGTTCCTGAAAATGTTTCAGGTAAAGCCATTGAATTAGTGACGTTGCGCAAAGGCATGATGGAAAGCATGGAGCCAAAGGGCGATTTGATGCACTTGGAATTTTCTATTCCAGCACGCGGATTGGTTGGCCTTCGAAACAACCTTTTAACAGCCACTGCCGGTGAAGCCATCATTGGTCATCGATTCAAAAGCTACGAGCCTTATAAAGGTGAGATTCCTGACCGCAACAGCGGTGTATTGATCTCTATGGATGGCGGTTCTTCTTCAGCCTATTCTATCAACAACCTACAAGATCGTGGTCGCTTCTTCATCTCGCCAGGCGATGTTGTTTATGCTGGTCAAATTATCGGACAGAATATCCGTCCGGATGATATGGTAATCAATGTAACACGCGAGAAGCAACTTACCAACATGCGTGCATCTGGTACAGATGATAACGTGCGCATCACTCCAAAAATCGACTTCTCGTTAGAAGAGTGTATGGAATACATCCAAGGCGATGAGTACCTTGAGATCACACCTAAAGCACTTCGTCTTCGCAAGATTCTTTTGGATGAGAACGAGCGTAAGCGTGCTTCTAAGAAGATTGGCGGCTAAGATTCCTAAGCTCCTAAAAAGAAAGCCCTGCAGTGTTTGCAGGGCTTTTTTTTGAAATTATAAGGCATAAAACAACGCTAGGCGTAGATTCTAATCTACGCCTAGCGCAACAAGCTAATCTACGCCTAGCGCAACAAGCTAATCTACGCCTAGCGCAACAAGCTAATCTGCGCCTAGTGCAACAATCTTAACAGGGCTTGGCATACCTGCATAATCACGCGCACTGCTATAAAGGAAGTCGTGCGGTTGTAAAACCAAACCGGCTTTCACGGGGTTATTATGAATGTAATTCATTTTACAAAGCGTAAACTTCAGGCTGTAGACCTCTTCTGCATGGTTACCCTGAATCCAGAATTGATATTTTTCATTCCGCTTATTCTTTTCTCCTGCGCCTCTGAAAAGTGGAAGTAACCATTCCCTCCTGCTTTCAGGCCCTGTCTTTATCGCCTGTATGATTTGATTACATGTGAAGCGTTTTATACTACCAATGATGCTGCTTAAATCATGGTTTTGCGCGCGAACAATTAAATGCACATGATTGCTCATGATCACATACGCAAATATTTGAAGACCCTTGTTCTCGGTTGAATAATTCAATGCATCGATCAAGATATTCCTGTATGTGCCTTTGATAAAGACATCAGCCCAACCAATGACGGTCCAGGTTACAAAGTAGGCCGCATCTTGTTTTTTGATTTGATAGCCTGTAGGCATTGCTCCGTTTAGAAAATGAATGATTTTTCTGTTCGGACAAATGTAAATGGAACTTCTTCGCGTAAAATTGACTTGGGGATATTCGGCGAAAAAATGTGTAGCGTTTTGTGATTAGCCTTTTAGCGCGTAGCATGTGAGCGCGTAGCTTGGAAGCTACGCTTAGCATGTGAGCGCGCAGCTATAAGCTACGCATAGCATGTGAGCGCGCAGCTATAAGCTACGCATAGCATGTGAGCGCGTAGCTAGAAGCTACGCTTAGCATGTGAATAATGTAATTTAGAAAACAGGCGCTTCAGTACCTTA
>CANFOZ010000032.1 GCA_947448795.1 Bacteroidota bacterium | reverse complement strand
CTCCGTTAGCACCAGTTACGCCAGCCGCACCGGTTACGCCTGTAGCTCCATTACTTCCTGTGGCTCCGGTTACTCCGTTAGAACCAGTAATGCCTGCTGCGCCGGTTACGCCTGTAGCTCCATTACTTCCTGTGGCTCCGGTTACTCCGTTAGAACCAGTAATGCCTGTAGCTCCGTTACTTCCTGTGGCTCCGGTTACTCCGTTAGCACCCGTTGCACCATTACTTCCTGTGGCTCCCGTTGCGCCGGCACCAGGACCTGTTGGACCAACTAATCCGGTAGGGCCGGTTACTCCAGTTAATCCATCTAAACCACTAGGGCCAGTTGCGCCAGTTATTCCATTAGCACCTGTTGCTCCGTTACTTCCTGTGGCTCCTAAAGCACCGGTTACTCCGTTTGCACCAGTAACGCCAGCTGCACCGGTTACGCCTGTAGCTCCGTTACTTCCTGTGGCTCCGGTTACTCCGTTAGCACCTGTTGCACCATTACTTCCTGTGGCTCCCGTTGCGCCAGCACCAGGACCCGTTGGACCTACTAAACCTGTAGGGCCGGTTACTCCAGTTAATCCATCTAAACCGCTAGGGCCGGTTGCGCCAGTTATTCCATTTGCACCTGTAGCACCGTTACTTCCAGTGGCTCCGGTTGCGCCGGCACCAGGACCCGTTGGGCCTACTAAACCTGTAGGGCCGGTTACTCCAGTTAATCCATCTAAACCACTAGGGCCGGTTGCGCCAGTTATTCCATTTGCACCTGTAGCACCGTTACTTCCTGTGGCTCCGGTTACTCCGTTAGCTCCCGTTGCACCTGTAGCACCGTTATTTCCAGTTGCTCCATTAGCGCCTGCAGCGCCAGTTGATCCGCTAGCACCTGTAGCACCGTTACTTCCAGTTGCTCCATTAGCGCCTGCAGCGCCAGTTACTCCTGCTGCGCCGGTTGCTCCGTTAGTACCAGTAACGCCAGCACTTCCGGTTGCACCAGCAGCACCGGTTGCTCCGTTAGCACCAGTAACGCCTGTTCGACCTGTAACACCGGTTGCTCCTGCGCTACCCGTAACGCCAGCACTTCCGGTCGGACCCGTTACCCCTGCTGCGCCAGTGACCCCATTCGTGCCGTTATTTCCCGTTGGGCCTTGCAGTCCAACACCGGTCGGACCCGTTGCCCCTGCTGCGCCAGTGGCGCCATTCGTACCGTTATTTCCCGTTGGGCCTTGCAGTCCAACACCGGTCGGTCCGACATTACCTGTCGGACCCGTTGCCCCTGCTGCGCCAGTGGCGCCATTCGTGCCGTTATTTCCTGTTGGGCCTTGTAGTCCAACACCGGTCGGTCCGACATTTCCTGTCGGACCCGTTGCCCCCATAGAACCTCCTGCAGAACCCGCAAAAAGGGCGTATGGAACCGACATCAACTGCGATGCGCCAAGTGGAACTAGCCCTTGACCTGCATCCATTTCAATTTTAAGCCACTTATTACCAAGCGACCAATCAATATTTGAAAAGGCCCCTGTTAACACAGTACCTTGCCCTATCTGTAAGGTAAATAAACCATATTGGTTAGTATAAGGGACCTGCTTCTCTGCATACTCAACCGTACCATTCGGAGAATTTTGCACTATACTGATTTTAATGGTCAATTGCTGATTAGCCAGTACAACACCGGTAGCACTGCGCGCAACGCCTTGATAATTAATTCCCTGCGGAACTTGTGCATTTGCATTGATTGAGCAAGCGAGCAATAGCGAAAGGCAACAAAGAAGAGTACGAGATGAGAACATAGATTGGGTTTTATACTCCGAAGTTAAAAAAAGAAAATAGCAACAGCAAGAAAATGCTAAAAAACAGCAATCCCTTTAAAAACAGCTTATAAACGCACTATTTTTATTAGTCGACGCTGCTTGTTTTGCTCGATAACCAAGAAATAAAACCCTGGTGAAGGAGGAAGTTCCAACATCCTTTCACGCAAAGGTTCTGCTATTTGAAAAGTACTAACTAGAGCGAAGCTCGAAGAATAAATCGAAAGACGTGTTCCTGCAAGCAAAGGCCCTTTTAGCTCCACAAATCCATCGCGCGTGGGGTTTGGACTTAATTCAAAACCCTGTAATGGCATCCCCCAATTAACCGCATTAGGCAATGGGGCCTGCGGGATGATAAACTCTTTCAAGGTGTCGGCGGTAACAAGAAAAGGACGCTTGTCGGAGGAATCGTACATCCCTAAAAAACGATCGATATGGCTCGTCGATAAGGAGCGCATTTCATTCAGAAAAGCAGGCGGAATAGATTGATAATAGACCAAGGCTGAAATAGAGACGCGACCAGCATACCCGTTTAGGGGAATGTGATAATGCACCACATCATTTCCGCTTCCCTGCAATCCATTCACCCTGTTAAAATCAGGATCTACTTCTGCATCTCCTTTTATGAAACAGGTATCGTAAGCACTGTGGCTCGTTGTAAAGCCTTTGGGAACTAAGCGGTTGTCTTTCAATTTGGAATTGGATCGCTCAAGTATGGTGGTTTTGTTGTTGTTCACATCACCCATTACCATCTCGTATACCTGTACTTCGTTTGGCTGTTTGATAATATCGTGGTGTCTTTCAAAAGAACTATCCAAGCCGACGACTTCGTTATTAGCATCAAAAAGTCCGGATGCGAACAAGGTATCGCCTCCCTCCTTCATCACCACAAATTGCAAAACGGCACGACGCGAAGGATAACCCGACGGGAACTTATGACCGGCTTTATTGGTGAGTTTTACATCAAAATAAGCGGTGTCGGGGCTTACATTTATGGAGTCAACTTGAATACTGACTGTATTGGTTCGCAAAAGTCTAGATGTGGCTGAGAAGGTGGAATCAAAATTTCGATCGCTAGCTGTTATTCCTAAACTGTCTTTGTTGTTTTTCATGAGCTGGAGCATGAAGGTATTAGCTCCCGCAAACTCATGAAGATTAAAGGGCGTACGGCCAATCAAGGAGATATACCCGTTCGCTATTTTTACAGGATCTTCAACCTGCGGCATGTGGCACGATTGACATACTTTATCCTGCGCTGGATAGACGGAGTTTTTCCACTCGTGATAGGTGGCTTGCTCCACGAAGGTGTTGCCAGTTGGTATCCCGTTTAAATCAACAACATTAGAAATCAAGGTGTGACAGGTGGCGCAAAGCTGACTGCGGCCCATGTGGGTGCTATAAACGGGTAGTAAACCCACATACAACTGCATCGGCCCTTGCGTTGGGTTGGTAAATGGACCGAACTCGACATGCGTGGTATCGTAGTGCAGGTTACCCGTAAATTCGAGTCCGCTGATACTATCGCTTTGTATGGAATGACAGCCACCGCATGCAACACCGGCCTGCCCTAAGGAATCGTGTGCAAGATCTTCCAATGTATAGGTACCTTGGCCATGAAGCATAGCTGTAAAATGCCCCATCGGCGCATGGCAGCGCGTGCAAAGCAATTGCAAGTCGTTGGCGTGCGCGGGATTGATGGTTATTTCTTGACTGACCTTAGCCTTCCAAAACGGATCGACACCCGACAAACCCATCATCGAGGTCTCCCAATCATCATACAGATTAATATCGTTGCCCTGACCATCGATGTTGGCGATGTGCAAAGAGTCGTAGCCGTGACAGCCACGACATTCGGACGGATGCAAGAAATAAGCGTCGGAGTCAATCAATGCCGAGGCATTGATGTTGAGGGCCTTGCGATAAAAACTTAGCTCCTGCTCAGAATGAAAACGCCCTGGGTTGTTAACTTCCTCTGGAGCCATCGCCACAAAAACAACGATGCCTGCGAGAGCAAAAAGAACGCCCAGGGTGTATTTCATAAAAATCTATTCAGTAACAACGATTTTTTCAATCTTGTCTCCTGCGCGGATGGCGTCAATCACTTCCAAGCCACTAACCACTTTACCGAAGCAGGTATGCATACGGTCGAGGTGCGCTGTATTGTTTCGGCTATGGCAGATAAAAAACTGCGAACCGCCTGTGTCTTTACCAGCATGTGCCATGGAAAGAACGCCACGGTCGTGCAGTTGGTTATTGCCTTTTGTCTCACACTTGATGTTGTAACCAGGGCCGCCAGTGCCAGTGCCTTGCGGACATCCACCTTGAATTACAAAATCAGGAATAACACGGTGGAAAGTAAGTCCATCGTAATAGCCTTTTTTTGCTAGGTCGGTAAAGTTCTTCACGGTTAACGGTGCATCTTGGTCATAAAACTCAACGGTCATATTGCCTTTTGCTGTCTGGATTTCTGCTTTCATGCTTCTGATTTTTTATTTATTTGATAAACGAATTTCTACAAAATTAATAAAAAGCGACCTTTAAGACAATAAAAACAAAAACGCAGAACCAAAAGGCTCTGCGTTGTTTGCGTGTGCGATTAATTTTAAGCGTTGAGTGTATCAAAACTATACCCATAAACAGCGGGGTTTTTGCCACCCATTGGACGGATATAGGATGATAATTGTCCGCGATGGTGGATCATATCAAAGAAAAAGAACCACATCATATTGGTACGCGGTAAGGTCACGAAAGATTTTCCGTTGACGAGCAACTCCACTTGTTCTTGCTCCCATTGAACATCGGAGCAGTTTTCAAGCAAGTCCTTGACCTCGTTCCACATCACTTCGAGTTTATCAGCCGCATCTTGCGAACCATTAAAAGTATAAGTCAACATCTCATCGCAAGCCTTGTTTGTTAGAATAACCTTTAGGTCGAACGTATGAGCCAGAAGATGCTCTATCACTTCCCTTGCACTGCGGTTAACCGGATGCGGACGGTAATCGAGACGATCGTCGGGACAAGCGCGGAACAGAGCCACGGTAGATGTCATTTCACTCGCGAAACAGCCTTTAAAGAAATTCAAGTTACTCATGGTGTATTATAAATTTAGCTTAAGTTAGACTAAAATTAAGAGCGCGCCTTACGGAACAAAAAACGGGTTAAAAATATCCCTGTCGAAGAAGAACCGCTGCTCATGTTCGTCTGTGAGCCACTGGTTACCTGATAAAGCTCCCAGCCCTGACCAGTCCACTCGTTAACTTTATCGACGATGGTACGATCGTTACCGGCGATGTTTCCAAAATTAATCCCAACCATGCTGTAGAAGTTTTGAAGCTCTTTCTCTACAACAGTGCCTTTATCATCGGATGTAAGAATGCGCGATCTACCAAGTCCGCCCGGCACAACCGACTCAACCGTTGAAAATTGTTTGTACTCATAAACGACTTTGGTGTCTTCCGAGTTAACGAAGGAATAAACGCCCAATAGGATTAGACCTGCAGCAAGGCCAGCAAAAAAAGGATGGATGGTGATTTTCATGGTGTATTTGTTTACGTGTTTGTTTTCAAAACTAAGTAAAAAGACCGGCATCCTAAAATAAGGTTGTAACTTTGATACAGCTAAAGACCATCTCCTATGCTTACAAACAACGACATCTTAAAGAAACTTCGCGTAGCGCTTTCCCTGCACGACACCGAGATTATTCACATCCTATCGCTCTCCAACTACACCATCAGCAAATCGGAAGTGGGCGCCTTTTTTCGCGACCCCGACCATACCAATTTCCGCCCATGCGGCGATCAGGTGCTGCGTAACTTTTTGAACGGACTGATTATTTACAAGAGAGGACCGAGGGAGGAGAAAGTAGAAAGTAAAAAGTAGAAAGTAAAAAGTAAAAAGTAAAAAGTAGAAAGTAGAAAGTAGAAAGTAGAAAGTAGAAAGTAGAAAGTAGAAAGTGAAAAGTGAAAAGTAAAAAGTAAAAAGTAAAAAGTAGAAAGTGAAAAGTAGAAATTAATAAACACAATATGTCTATTGAGCGTTTTGAAGATTTAATTGCTTGGCAGAAGTCGAAAGACTTGAGCATTTCTATCTACAAATCGTTTCAGGAGCACCGCGATTTTGCCTTTAAGGATCAGATTCAACGTGCTGCTGTTTCTATAATGAATAATATTTCCGAAGGATTCGAGCGACGCAGCAATAAAGAATTTCGTCAGTTCCTTTTTATCGCCAAAGGCTCTTGTGCTGAAGTTCGCTCTATGCTTTATTTAGCCATGGAGCTTGATAAAATCAATCAAGAAAAGTGCAAGTCTCTCCTACTTCAATCTGAAGAGCTGGGCAGAATTTTAGGAGGCTTAATTAAGTCTCTCCCATAACCCCACTTTATACTTTCTACTTTTTACTTTCTACTCTCCTTAAAGGCTTCGAAAGTAGAAGTTTGTTACCCCCTGTTGTGATAAAAACGTTTGATATTAGGCGGATTAAGAAAATTACTCCAACACAACCAAACTTTATACTTTATACTTTCAACTTTTTACTTTCTATTCTCCTTAAAGGCTTCGAAAGTAGAAGTTTGTTACCCCCTGTTGTGATAAAAACGGTGATATTAGTCGGATTAAGAAAATCACACCAAAACGACCAAACTTTATACTTTCTACTTTTTACTTTCTACTCTCCTTAAATGCTTCGAAAGTAGAAGTTTGTTACCCCCTGTTGTGATAAAAACGCTTGATATTAGGCGGATTAAGAAAATCACTCCAACACAACCAAACCTTATACTTTCTACTTTTTACTTTCTACTCTCCTTAAAGGCTTCGAAAGTAGAAGTTTGTTACCCCCTGTTGTGATAAAAACGTTTGATATTAGGCGGATTAAGAAAATCACACCAAAACGACCAAACTTTTTACTTTCTACTTTTTACTTTCTACTCTCTTTACTGGCTTCGCTAAACGAACTTCATTATCGCCAATCGTGATGTAGCGCTCTTTATAGAGCGTGCCGATTGTCTTCTTGAAGGCCTTTTTGCTGATGTTAAGCATCGTGTAAATATCCTCCGGACTACTCTTGTCACCCAGCGGCAAAAAGCCATCGTGAGCAATCAAGTAGTGCATAATCTGGTCGCGCGTGGCCTCGATGTGTTTCATCCCAGGCAACTGCAAGATTAAATCAATCTTTTTGTCCTCGCGAATATGACGTACAAAACCCGGCAAGCGCATGCCTGGGGCAAGGGGTTCGAAGATCTCCGTTTTATATAAAAGACCTTCGTAGGTGTTGTTTATTATAGCTCGAAAACCCAAGTTGGTTTGTTCGGCAATCAAGAGCTTCACCTCCTGTTGCTCCACTAGATCAACATCGTCTTGCTCTAAAAAACGAAGCCACTTCTCGGTAGCTGCAATACGACCCGAAACCTCATCGGCGAGGATGTAAACCAGGTATTCATTGCCCTGCACCATCACCTCACGCTGTTCGGAATAAGGAACAAAAATATCTTTCGCGATACCCCAGTCGAGGAAGGCGCCAAACTCGTTGACTTCCTTAACCATCAAAAATACAAACTCATTGATCTGTGAATACGGAGTCAATGTAGTAGCGATAGGTCGGTCGTCGTTATCGAGGTAAACGAACACCTTCAGTGCATCGCCCAACTTGGCGTTCTCAGGCACATACCGAATCGGCAACAAGATGCCCTCGCCACCGTCGTCTAGGTAAAGACCAACGCTGGTGGAACGTAAAATAGTTAAAGTGTGAAAACGGCCTATATCAAGCATACTATTTGGTTAATTCAACAACAGGATAATAACGCTCACGCATCGCCTTCACCTTCTCATCCACAAGATACTCATCGTAGGTCATACGCTTGTCGATGATGCCAGATGGCGTGATCTCAATAATACGATTAGCAACCGTTTGCATAAACTCGTGATCATGCGAGGAGAACAAAGCGATGTGCTTCCAATCCTTCATGCCGTTGTTCATGGCCGTGATGCTTTCCAAATCGAGGTGGTTTGTTGGCTCGTCCATAAGTAGGCAGTTGGCATTGAACAACATCATGCGCGACAACATACAACGCACCTTCTCGCCACCACTCAACACATTGGACATTTTAAACACCTCTTCCCCCGAAAACAACATCTTGCCCAGAAACCCACGGATATACGTTTCGTCTTTATCCTTCGAGAACTGGCGCAGCCAGTCGATCAGGTTCATATCGGCGTTAAAAAACTTCGAGTTTTCGTTTGGCAAGTATGAACGGGTGATGGTGCTACCCCACTCAATCTCGCCCGAATCCGCCAAGGTATCCCCGTTAAGGATATCCATAAAAGTAGTGATGGCAATATGCTCGCGCGATAAAATAGCCACCTTATCGCCTTTGCTAAGCGTAAAAGTGATGTCCGAAAAATACGGGATGCCCTCAGGACCATTCTTAGATAAATTCTCCACACGCAGAATCTGATCACCACAATCGCGCTCCGGCTTAAAGATAATACCGGGGTATTTGCGCGTCGATGGCTTTATATCATCAAGCACCAGCTTCTCTAACAATTTCTTGCGGCTTGTGGCTTGGCGCGATTTTGATGCATTGGCGCTAAATCGCTCAATAAAATCCTGCAGCTCCTTGCGCTTGTCTTCCACCTTCTTGTTCTGATCCGAACGCTGGCGAAGCGCCAGTTGCGACGACTCGTACCAAAAAGAATAGTTACCAGCAAAGAGTTGGATGCGACTAAAATCAATATCGCAGATATGCGTACACACCGAATCGAGGAAGTGACGATCGTGAGAGACAACCAAGACGGTACTTTCATAATCGGCGAGGAAATTTTCTAACCAGGAAATGGTTTCCACATCCAAGTCGTTCGTCGGCTCATCCAGTAACAGAATCTCGGGGTTACCAAACAAAGCTTGCGCCAAAAGAACACGAACCTTCTCCTTACCACTCAAATCAATCATGAGCTTCGCGTGCAGCTGCTCCTTCACCCCTAACCCCGACAACAAGTTTGCCGCATTGCTTTCGGCATTCCAGCCATCCATCTCAGCAAAGAGATTCTCCAACTCGCCGGCCCTTGCGCCATCGGCGTCGGTGAAGTCAGTTTTGGCATAAATCGCGTCTTTTTCCTCCATGATGGCCCACAGCTTCTTGTTACCCATCATCACCGTTTGTAAAACGGGCATGTGATCAAACTCAAAGTGATTCTGACTCAGCACGCTCATGCGTTCGCCTGGCGTGATACTCACCTGACCGGTGCTCGGGTCGATCTCGCCCGAAAGGATTTTAAGGAAGGTCGACTTGCCGGCACCGTTGGCACCGATAACGCCATAGCAGTTGCCCGGCGTGAACTTGAGGTTCACCTCATCAAACAAAACGCGCTTGCCATAACGCAGCGAAAGATTGGATACTGAAAGCATGTAGTATTAAATTGGGGTGCAAAGGTACGGGAAATTAAGGGAATGAGAGCGAGAATGAGAGTGAGAAAACAGAGAAAAGCCAAAAAAGAGGTAAAATCATAGCCCTAACCCCGATACCGAGCAAAAGCACCACCCACGCCGAGATCCCGTATGCATTATTAATCAGCAAAGAATCCCTGCTTGCTCAATTATCAATTATCAAATCAATTATCAATTAAAACGAAGCTTCCAAGGGCATGATTGATATCCTAATCGTATACTGTTTTTTATAGTATTTTTACACCGCCTAAAAAATTAAATTTATCTTCATTCATTTTTCATTTTCGGAAAATTATAATTGCATTTTTAACCCGTTTTAATAACCTAACACACGCATTCAACCATGATCGAGATCCGTGAATTGAACGAAAAAATCCAAAAGGAGAGCGCCTTTGTCGACCTCCTCACGATGGAGCTCAGCAAATCCATCGTTGGACAAAAACACATGATCGAGCGACTCCTTATCGGACTCCTTGCCAACGGACACATTCTGCTTGAAGGAGTGCCCGGCTTGGCAAAAACCCTCGCCATAAAATCCTTGGCTACCTCCATCCACGCCAAATTCAGCCGCATTCAATTCACCCCCGATTTGCTGCCTGCCGATCTGCTCGGCACCATGATCTACAACCAGAAAAAGGAAGAGTTCAATGTGCGTAGAGGTCCTATCTTCGCTAACTTCATCCTCGCTGATGAGATCAACCGTGCCCCAGCCAAGGTTCAAAGTGCCTTGCTCGAAGCCATGCAAGAGCGACAAGTGACCATTGGCGACGAAACGTTTAAACTACCAGAGCCGTTCTTAGTTTTGGCCACTCAAAATCCTATCGAACAAGAAGGCACCTACATGCTTCCCGAAGCCCAAGTTGATCGCTTCATGCTGAAGGTGGTAATCGGTTATCCTAGCAAGGAGGATGAAAAACTCATCATCCGTCAAAATGTTGCAGGAAACACAGCGCCACAGCTGCCAGTAATAAGTCCTGAAGAGATCATGCGTGCACGTAGCGTGGTGCGTGAAGTTTATATGGATGAGAAAATCGAAAAGTACATCATCGATATTGTTTTCGCCACCCGCGACCCCGAAGGACATGGCCTTTCTCGACTAAAGGCACTCATTAGCTACGGCGGTTCGCCGCGTGCTAGCATCAACCTTGCTCTGGCGTCTAAGGCTTATGCCTTTATTAAGCGCAGAGGCTATGTTATCCCCGAAGATGTGCGTGCCGTTTGCCACGATGTGCTGCGTCACCGCATCGGACTCACCTACGAGGCCGAAGCTGAAAACATCACCACCGAGCAGGTAATCAACGATATCCTAAATGCCGTCGAGGTTCCTTAGTCTAAACTGAATCGATTTGATTGCATGGAAACGAGCGAGCTGCTAAAGAAGGTCCGGAAGATTGAAATACGCACACGAGGTCTGTCAAACCAGATCTTTTCGGGCGAATATCACTCTGCCTTCAAAGGACGCGGCATGGCCTTTAGCGAGGTGCGCGAGTATCAGCCAGGCGACGATATCCGAGCCATCGATTGGAATGTCACAGCCCGCTTCAACCATCCTTATGTTAAGATATTCGAGGAAGAGCGCGAGCTCACTGTCATGCTCCTGGTTGACGTCAGCGGATCCGAACAATTTGGCACCGCTCAACAATTAAAAAAAGACCTTATAACAGAACTCTGTGCGGTGCTGTCATTCTCTGCCATTCAAAACAACGACAAAATTGGCGTGCTCTTTTTCTCCGATAAAACAGAGAAATACATCCCACCAAAAAAAGGCAAATCACATATTCTGCGAATCATTCGCGAGCTGATCGAATTTAAGCCCGAGCACAGCAAAACCAACATCGGCGATGCACTCAGACACTTCAATAACGCCGTAAAAAAACGCTCCATCGCATTCCTTATATCCGACTTTATCGACCAAGGCTTTGAAGATGCCATGAAGATTGCCGCACGAAAACACGACTTGGTAGCGTTACAGATTCATGATTTGCGCGAAAGCGAGTTGCCACCCGTGGGACTGATGCGGCTGCAAGATGCCGAAACCGGACAACAACTAATGGTCGACACCTCCGACCCGGAGATGCTAGTTTGGTATGCAAGGAAAGCCAAGCAGAGACAAGCCGAATTAGCACGCATGTTTGCTAGAAGCGGCGTTGATACAGTGCGGCTGCGAACCGACCTCAGCTATGTTCAGCCCCTCATGAACCTATTTAAAAACAGAGGCAAACGCTAATGAGAAAGACGCTCTTTCCTCTCTTCTTAGTGTTAATTGGCATGCATTTGCAAGCACAGAACACCTTGGTGAAAGCCACCCTCGATACTAACGAGATTCTCATTGGCGATCAAGTAAAACTCACGCTCTCGGCCCAGCATCCAATTGGTGTGAAAGTGGCCTTTCCAATAATGCAAGACAGCATCGGCAAAATCGAAATCATTTCTGTTGGTAAAATCGACACCATCAAGGAAGCGAACCAAACGACGCTGACTGAAAGCCAGACCATTGTCATTACGGGCTTCGATTCTGGCTACTACGTGGTGCCTCCTTTCCCAATCTTGAGCCTCCAAAATCAAAAGACAGACACCTTGCTTACTGAGCCGCTCGCGTTCGGGGTTCACACCTTACCTGTTGACACCACGCAAGCTATTAAGGAAATCAAAGGCCCACTCGATGTGCCCTTCACGTGGCGCGATGCTGTGCCCTATGTTATTGGAGCGCTTTTGCTGGGCTTACTGGTGTTCGGCATTTACTATTGGGTAAAAAAACGAAAGCGAAAAACCGCGCCCGAAGCGCCAAAAGCGCCGCCCCGTCCGGCTCACGAACTTGCGTTGGAACAGCTGCAATTGCTTGAAGAAGAAAAACTTTGGCAACAGGGTGAAGCAAAAGCGTATCACATTCGCCTTACTGATATTGTGCGTACCTACCTCGAAAACCGCTTCAATATTGCAGCCATGGAGCAGACCACCGACGAGATCTTGACCAGCTGCCGAGGTATCGCTTTAAATAAGGATCTGAAAGAAAAATTGCACGGCATGTTGACGCTTGCCGACTTGGTGAAATTCGCAAAAGTGCAACCGCTGCCTGACGAAAACACACGATCCATGCAGGATGCTTATCGACTTGTACAAGAGAGTCGCAAGAGCGAGACAACTTCAAATAAAGAAACAAAACAAAATACGCGTGTTTAACGGAGTTACTTTTCTGCACCCACACTTCTTCTACCTGCTCGGACTGATCCCTGTGCTCGTGGTGTGGTATATTTTCCGTCAACGAAAAAACAGTCCTGCCATTTCACTACCTAGCTTGGCGGTGTTTGATGGCTACCGTCCCACCTTGCGCCAACGACTGATACACGCGCCCTTCGCCCTGCGCTTGCTCTGTCTGGTCTTTTTAATTATCGCCTTGGCACGTCCACAGTCGTCTTCCCAAGGTAAAAATTTCTCGAGTGAAGGCATCGACATCATCATCTCCTTCGATGTATCAGGAAGTATGTTGGCCGAAGATTTTAAGCCCAACCGAATCGAAGCAGCTAAGCGTGTAGCGATGGACTTTATCGACGGCCGTCCCTCCGACCGCATCGGACTCGTTATCTTCGGCGGCGAAAGCTTTACGCAATGCCCACTTACCACCGACCATGCCGTGTTGAAGAACCTGCTGAGCGCTGTTCGCAACGACATGCTTGTGGACGGCACTGCGCTCGGCGAAGGATTAGCCACCGCCATCACCCGTATCAAAGACAGTAAAGCCAAGAGCAAGGTCATCATCCTCATGACCGACGGCGTGAACAACGCCGGCTCCGTTGCGCCGCTGACTGCCGCCGAAATTGCCGAGGCCTTTCATGTCCGTGTTTATACTATTGGTGTTGGAACCATGGGCACTGCGCCTTATCCTTTCAAAACACCGTATGGCACACAATACCAGCAGATCGAGGTACAGATTGACGAAAGCACCATGCAACAGATCGCTGAATCTACCGGTGGTAAATACTTTCGCGCCACAAACAACAACAAACTAAAAAACATTTACCAGGAAATCGATCGCATGGAGAAAACAAAAACCAGCGTCACCGAGTTCAGTCACAAATCAGAAGAATATCTGCTGTATGCATTAATAGCCGCAGCCTTCCTCGCTCTTGAAGTAGTTTTGCGTTATTCCGTATTCAAGTCTCTGCCATGATCCGCCTCGAGAACTCCATCTATCTTTATGGACTGCTGGCTTTGCCGGTTATGGTGCTTTTGTTCCTACTCCTCTTGCGTTGGAAGAAAAAAGCCTTGCAACGTTTTGCTAATCCTGCGCTGCACACAACCTTGTTTCCGGATGCCTCTAGAAACAAACAAATCATCCGCTTCCTCTTGCTCTTGCTCGCTGCTGCTTGCTTGGTAATCGGCATCGCCAACCCACAGATTGGAAGCAAACTGGAGGAGGTGCATCGCAAAGGCGTGGACATCCTAGTTGCGCTAGATATCTCCAACAGCATGAAGGCGGCAGATATTCAGCCTAGCCGCATCGATAGGGCTAAGCAGTCTATTTCTCGCTTTGTCGATAAGCTTCAAAACGACCGCATCGGTATTGTTGTCTTTGCCGGCAACGCCTATGTTCAACTTCCTTTGACTACCGATTATGGCGCTGCAAAAATGTTCTCCTCCGTGATCGACTGCGAAATGATTCCTACGCAAGGCACCGCTATTGGAGCAGCTATCGAGATGGCCAACCGATCCTTTAAAGAAGAAGATAAAAAACACAAAACACTTATCATTATCACAGATGGCGAGAACCACGAAGACGACGCGGTGGGCGAGGCTAAAAAAGCGCATGAGCTAGGTGTGATTATCCATACCGTGGGCATGGGTTCGGTTAACGGAGCACCAATACCCGATCCAAGATCCGGTGGCTTTCGAAAAGACAATGCAGGCAACACCGTTATTAGCAAGCTCGACGAAGATCTTTTGCAACAAATTGCAAGCGCTGGCGGTGGTCGTTTTGTGCGAGCAAACAACGGCAACGACGGACTAGAGTCGCTATTGAACGACATTGGAAAAATGGAAAAGAAAGACTTCGGCATGAAGGTGTACACCGATTACGACGATCAATTTCAATACTTTTTAGCCGCCGCTTTACTATTTTTGTTGGCCGAACTCTTCGTACCCGAAAAGAAAAGCAAGTGGTGGAGCCGAATCAATCTCTTCCGAACAGATACCAAGACAGCAGCATAAAGAATCCATGAAACGCCTTTTCAACCTCTTTCAGCAAGCATCTTTGTCAGCAGGCCTTTTTCTATGCTGCTCTTCAATCGTGCTGGCTCAAGCCGAAAAGCCACTCATACGCGAAGGCAACAAGGCCTATGAAAAAGGCAAATACGCCGACTCCGAGATCAGCTACAGAAAGTCCTTGGAAAAGAACAACAAATCCTTTGAAGGTGAATTTAACTTGGGGGACGCACTCTACAAACAAGGCAAATACGAGGAGGCCGCACAGCATTTTTCGAACATCGCCTCAAACAGCGCAGACAAAGAGAAACAAGCCCATGCCAATCATAATTTGGGCAATAGTTTACTCCAACAAAAAAAGTATCCGGAAAGTATCGAGGCCTTTAAAAAGGCATTAAAGTCCAGTCCAAACGACCAGGATACAAAGTATAATCTAGCGTATGCGCAACAGATGATCCGGCAAGAACAGCAGCAACAACAAAAAAAGGATAATAAGGACAACAAGGATAATAAAGACAAGAAGGATAATAAAGACAAGAAGGATCAAGAAGGCTCAGGCGACAAGCAGGATCAGAAAGAAGGCAACCCTTCGTCCGATAGCAATCGGGCAAGCTCAGGGACCGGGAAAGAGCAGCAACAGCAGGCCGGAAAACCAAAAGACAAAATTTCCAAAGAGGATGCTGAGCGGATTCTGCAAGCCTTGAATCAAGACGAGAAAAACACACAAAAGAAGCTGTCGCGCAAAGAAGCTACACGCATTCAAATTGAAAAAGATTGGTAAGGTGAGAAGTATAAAACGAATAATCCAGGTTCTTTTGGTGGTGCTTTTCTGCAACCTTGTTGCAGCGCAAAGTTTCACGGCCTCTATAACAAAAAACCCAGTAGAAGTTGGCGAGCAGTTTCAACTTACCTTTTCTTTAAATACCAGCGGCAGCAACTTCAACACGCCTGGCTTTCCTGATTTTTCGGTGCTCTCCGGGCCAAACCAAAGTACAAGCATGCAGTTCGTCAACGGCAGCATGTCGCAGTCAACCTCCTTCTCCTACTACTTAGCGGCCAATAAGCCGGGCAATTTTATTATACAAGGGGTAAGTATCGAGGCGAAAGGGAAGCGCATCACAGCGGCTCCTATCACCATCGAGGTGGTCAAGGGAAATGCAAATGCAGGCTCCAACAACCAGGCGCAAAACAACAACCAGCAAGGTGCCGACTTATCAAAAAGCGTTTTCTTAAAAGCCACCACAAATAAAACGAATGTGTTTCAAGGGGAGGCTGTGTTACTCACCTATAAGCTATACACCAAAATTGCCTTGGTTAATTACTCCATCAGCAAAATGCCAGCGATGGATGGTTTTTGGAGCCAAGTTTTACCCATGCCAAAAGAGCTGCAGTTTCGACAAGAAAGCATCAACGGTGTGAACTACAACGTCGCGGAAATAAAAAAAATGATGCTTTTTCCGCAGCGCAGCGGCACCTTAAAAATTGACCCGATGGAAGGCGAATGCATTGCCCGCATTCAGGTGCAGCGAGGACGATCGAACGATCCGTGGTCGCAGTTTTTCAACGACCCTTTCTTTGGAATGGGACAACAAGATGTGCAACAAGAATTAAAAAGCGAACCGGTTTCTATAATCGTCAAAGAGCCGAGCGGCACCGCCCCCGAAGCCTATACTGGCGCTGTTGGCAACTTCACCTTCGAAGCCTTCCTTGACAAGCCCGAGACAAAAACCAACGAGGCTGTAACCCTAAAAGTGAAGGTTTCAGGCAAAGGAAACCTTAAGCTCATAGATCCACCTAAGACAAACCTGCCACCAGACATCGAGGCCTATGACCCAAAAACAGCAGACAATTTCGAAGTAACAGCAGCTGGTGTAAGCGGAAGCCGGACCTTCGAATATCTGCTGCTTCCCCGCAATGTTGGCGAATACAAAATACCACCTATTCAATTCGCCTACTTCGACTTAAGCAAACGCGACTGGGTTACCTTATCCTCCAAAGAATTTGTACTCAAAGTAACACAAGGTGCTGGTGCTGAAGCAACCACCACACCAACTTCAAAGCAAACGGATCTTCAGTTGCTCGGCAAGGATATTCGGTTTATTAAAACAAGAAGTCAGGATTGGCAAAAAGAAGGACCCCATTTCTTTACTTCCATCCTTTTCTTCAGCTTGCTCTTAGCTCCTGTATTCCTGCTGTTAGCCTTTCTTTTTTACTATAGTAAAAACAAAGAATTGCAAGGCAATCTTGTTTTGATGCGCAGCAGAAAAGCAACACAGATGGCCAAAAAGCGACTAAAGGCGGCAAAAATCTGCCTCGAGAAAAAGGACAAAGAACATTTCTACGACGAGATTTTTAAAGCGCTTTGGGGCTATACTAGCGATCGTTTAGGCATTCCAGTTTCTGCACTTTCCAAAGAAACAGCGGCTGCTGCTTGGGCTCTTAAAGGCATCGGCGACGAGCACATACAGCAGCTTATGGCCACCATCGATCGCTGCGAATTCGCTCGCTTTGCACCCGGTGGCAGTGGCGAGATGCAGCAGCAATACGACGAAACCATGTCTCTCATTTCCAACCTGGAAACAGCCCTCAAAGGATCATGAAAAAGTACTTCCTGCTCTTCCTTTTTATTTGCACTATGACAGGCCTGCGCGCCGCGTCTCCCGATGCGCTTTTCGAGCTTGGCAACAAAGCCTATCAGCGTTTGCAGTTCGATAGCGCTGCGCATCATTATCAGCAAATAGAGAAGCAAGGACTCAATTCAGCAGACCTTCAATTCAATCTCGGCAATTGCTATTACAAATTAAAACAGGTAGCGCCGGCCATCTGGCATTACGAAAGAGCACTTGCATTGAACCCCTCCGACGAAGACGCACGCGCTAACTTAAACCTTGCCAACCTTTTGGTGATTGACAAGATTACACCGGTACCAAGCCTTTTTTATCAACGCTGGCTAAATGCTTTATACAAGGCCTATCCAGCCGACAAAATGGCAAGAGCAAGTATTGCGAGTGCTTGGTTTATCTTGCTTTCAATCCTGCTCTTCCTCCTTTCGAGCAGCAGCAACTTAAAGAAATTTTGCTTTTTCAGCGGCGCATTAGCGACTGTCTTTTTAATCCTTTGCCTACTGTTCGCCGTGCAATCGAAAAACAAGGCAGAAGAAGCTAAAGACGCTATTCTTTTTGCGAGCTCCGCCTACATTAAAAGCTCACCGGATAGTAAAAGTCAAGATCTGTTTATCCTACACGAAGGGGTAAAAATGCAGCTGCTCGATCACATTGGTGATTGGTACCGCGTGCGCATTGCAAATGGAAACGAAGGTTGGATTCAGCAGGAGAATTTTCGCACCATCTAAAGCCCTTTCGCAACGCATTCGTTTTTTGTTGAAAAAAGGCGCAATTCCTTGTTTTTTTCCATTTATTAACAAAAAATGACCATTTAATTACAGTGTTGTTTGTTGTGATAATAAATACTTAACTTTAGATTTCAGGAGTAACTCATTTTCTTATTCAATTATGTAATGAAATCTAAAGCCCTTGGATTAACACTGATTGGTCTTTTTGCGTCAATCAGTCTATTTGCCCAACTAACTGTTAACACGGCGGTTAGCGCAACCCAGCTTGTTAACGCACTTGTTGGTAATCAAGGAGTTACCATTACAAATATCACATCGAATTGCCCAGCCGGTTCTTGGGGACAATTTGCCACAGGGGCTACACCTTCATCACTAGGTATTAGTGCGGGCATCGTTTTAACAACCGGTACTTCCGCTAATCTTGGTGCAGCCGCAAGCAGCTTTAGTTCAATGAGCCACAGTGGCGCAGGCGACCCAGACCTCAATACCTATGGCGTTACGACTGTTACAACACACGATGCGTGTAAATTAGAATTCGACGCTATTCCAATTTGTGACACCATTCGCTTTCGTTATGTGTTTGCTTCCGAAGAATATCCAGATCAATTAGGTGGACCCTTTTATGACGCCTTCGCTTTTTTTATAAACGGTCCAGGTTTACCACTCGGCACCAACATCGCGAAAATACCCGCTACCAACACACCCATCAACATCAACACCGTAAACAACGGCCAGGCTTTTGGATGTCCAGCAGTACTTCCTGGGCCTTGCATGAACTGCGCTTACTATGTAAACAATTGCACAAGCACCACCATGGTGTATGATGGAAAAACAACCGTTTTAACAGCCCAAGCCATTGTTCAAGCATGCGCAACCTACCACATCAAGCTGGAGATAGCCGATGGCACCGATTATATTTATGACTCTGCCGTTTTTCTCGAACAAGGCACCCTTGCATGTACCGGATTCACCTTCAACGCCACCAACTCGAATGCCGTTGAAGGATGCCAAGATGGTGTAATCCATGTCTGTCACCAACTCGATCCTTCTATCCCGCACACCATTAATTATCAAATTGAAGGTACTGCAACAAATGGCATCGATTACACCTTTTTACCTAATTCAATTACTATCCCTGCTGGAACTAACTGTGCGGATATAAACATCATAGCTCCGAATGACGGTATTACCGAACTGCCTGAAGCTATCTACTTTATTTACCAACCAAACGCCTGCTCACCAAACGACACCGTTGCTATTTTTATCCTTGATGGTGATAGCGTGAGTGCAGGTCCTGACATGACCACATGTACTGGGATTCCGACAACCCTGGGCAATGCTGGTGCCGGCGGCTGGACCTATAACTGGTGGCCTGCAGCAGGACTCAATGATTCCTTGCTTGCACAACCGACTGCTATGTGGACTAACAACAGCGCTGTGGACACTGTCATTACCTATTACTTACATGGTTTTTCAGCTGGTTGTAGCTACACCGACAGCATGCAACTGACCGTTCAGCCGGGTCCAGTAGCCAATGCTGGTGCCGATGTTACATTCTGTCCAGGTACGGGCTTTCCGCTTATTGGGTCCATGGCCGTTCCGGGGATGAACTATCAGTGGTCGCCAAACAACGGCGCACTCTTTTTTCCGAACGCATCTGAAACGAATGTATACCCAATTAGCAGCAATCCTTTGCCTGTTACCACAAATTATGTGCTTCAGGTAGATGGTGGAATGACCTGCATGGCATACGATACCGTTGCTGTTACAGAAAACCCGCTTCCACCAACTGATCTAACCGCAATCGGCCCGTATTGCATGGATGCACCTATCGACCTGCTCATTCAAGGTACTCCAATTGGAGGAACATACTCGGGTACTGGCGTCAATGCCGGTAGCTTCGATCCTGCCCTAGCTGGAGCTGGAAGCGCCAACGTATACTACTCCTTTACCAATATTTACAACTGTACGGTATTGGATTCGCAAATGGTAACCGTAAACGCGCTGCCGCTAATCGATGCGGGAATCAACCCAACAATTTGTGAAGGTGCAAGCGCCAATCTGAATGCCCTTGCATCAAACATCACGCATTGGTCTTGGAGTCCAATCACCTTCTTAAGCGATACGCTGATTAACAACCCGGTGGTGGCAAACCCAATGCCTGCAGGCACCTACAACTATGTAATCACCGTTACCGATAACAACGGCTGCGTGAACTTCGACAATATCGATGTCATTGTTACTCCACTTCCTCCTGTATATGCAGGTCCGGATCAATCCATTTGTATCGGCATCACAACGCCTCTTTTAGCTACTGGTGCGGTCAGTTATGTGTGGTCGCCGGCTACCGCCTTAACGAACACCAACATCGACAATCCACGTGCCAATCCAACATCAACAACAACCTATGTGGTAACCGGCACCGACGCGATTGGTTGCGTCAACCTGGATAGCATGGTGTTAACAGTTAATCCATTGCCACCAACCGCCATGCTGCCAATGCCCGATTTATGCTTGGATGCAGACGACCTACCCTTAGCGCCTTACGGAACACCTGCAGGTGGCACCTACTCGGGCACTGGCGTAAGTGCGAATATTTTCTCCCCATCCACTGCAGGAACGGGTACCTATTCCATCGTCTATACCTATACGAATCCGACTACCACGTGCAGCCAATCGGCCAACGGTCCGATTATCGTGCGACCACTGCCCGCTCCGGCATTTGTGGCCAGTCCTAGCATTTCAACCTTAGCAAACGCAGCTATTCACTTTGTTGATCAGTCGCCGGATGCCTTGGATTGGAACTGGCAATTTGGTGACGGCGACTCGCTGCTCCATATCCAGAGCCCAACACATACCTATAACGACACAGGTACGTTTGTAATCACCCTTACCACGCATAACCAATACGGCTGTCAGCTGTCTGACTCCGAGCATGTGGTAATTGGCCCCGATTTATTATTCTTTATTCCAACCGCCTTTACACCCAATGGCGATGGTAATAACGATGTGTTTTATGGAGGAGAAGGCTTTGGTTTTTATCAGTTCCACATGGTTATTTTCGACCGATGGGGGAATGCCATATTCGAAACCTTCGACCATCACAACGGCTGGGACGGCAACAACGCTTCGCAAGGCGTCTATCTGTATCGCATCACCATGACGGATATGGACCATCATCCCTATGAATACGTTGGAAACATCTCCGTTATCCGTTAATAAAAAATGAAGATTGGATTGCTGAGCGACACCCACGCTCACCTCAACCCAAGGATCTTTGAATACCTGGAGCCCTGTCAGGAAATATGGCATGCCGGCGATTTCGGATCCACTGCTGTCTCTGATCAGCTATCGGCTTTTCGACCGCTGCGCGGGGTCTATGGAAATATCGACGGCGCCGAACTACGCGCTATGCACCCGCTGCACCAACGCTTCACCCTTGAAGGTGTTCGCATTTGGATGACGCATATTGGTGGCTATCCGGGACACTATCCGCCTGCTATAAGGCAATCGCTTCAGGTTCAAAGCTGCGACCTGTTCATCTGCGGGCATTCGCACATCCTCCGCGTGATGCGCGATAAGCAATACACCAACATGTTGGTGATGAACCCTGGAGCCGCTGGCTTGGAAGGCTTTCATAAAATGAAAACGATGCTCCGCTTCGATATCGACAAAGGCAAGATAAGCAATGTCGAAGCAATCGAGCTTGGCTTACGAGGAGCGTTGAAAGAATAGAACTTCTAACGCAAACGATCGGCCGAACGCACCAACTCATCGTCCTTGCGTATCCCACGAATAGCAAGATACACCAAGAACAAAGAAAACAAAGGCCCGTAAGCCGCTGGCAGAAAGGTGCTTTGTAAATCAGGACCGGCGACTCCTTTCTTAAGCTGAAAATCAACGACAATAAACAAGAACCCAATCGTGGCGCTAATGGATAGCAAAATGGCCTTGCAAAGCAGCAACTGCCGATTGCGATTACGAAATTGAAAAATGGTAAAACTAGCTAGCACAAGTGTGATTAGCACCAAGGCCATCTCTGTATACAAAATACGACTATCCACAGTAAGTCCGGCATCCGCTTGTGCCGTTAATTTATTAAGCATAATCACTTCTATATTTCCTGTTTTATAGCGATGCACACTTAGCGGTAACCATAGCATCAGGCCAAAAAGCAAAGCAACAAGGAGTAGATAGACCGATTGAATTCGTTGAATCATAATTTGATATTTTTAGCAAATTTAAACTATTATGCCTTTGCAGAAAAATCCTATCGACCTTCTATCTAACGGAGTAGGATTAAAAAAAGCCGTTTTCTTGCATCATTAAAATAAAAGATGTATCATTGCAACAGTATTACAGATACGAAGCGCCAAATTCACAGGAAGCTTCACTCCCCAAATCCTCCTTCTTATCAATTCAACACTTCCTCGTGCTATGCCTATCTAGGCCTTGATCTAACTGATCAGGAGGCTACTCTTTTAGCCCTTTAGACGAGCAGTTTTTATTCACTCGTTATTTCATTCAACACAGTACTTTATGTTTGAACAAGCTGCACTCAGCGAAATGCTGGTCGCGAAACTTCGAGAGATCGCACAAAAAATCCAGGTTCCTGGATACGAAACCCTTCGCAAACAGGATCTGATCAAGAAGATCATTGAAACACAGGCCCTGCAGGCCCTTGAAGAAAAAGCTGCACCCGTGCTTGAAGCAAGCCCAACGGAAGCGACTCCGATAGAGCAGGCTCCGGTTATACAAGCGCCACTTGAGCAAAAGACGGAAGCGCCTGTGATTGCTGCCACCAACGATGGCGAAAAGCCAAAGCGCCGCCGGATTGCTCCTGAAGACGAAGTAGCTTTCACACCAGATATCACAACAAATCACAGCGCTTCTGCTGCAAACCCCAATGATGCGGCTACTAGCGGACAGTCAGAAGCTCGCCGAAACGAAAGCAGCCCTGCTTTCCAAGCTACTCCAAGAGAAAGATCGCCACTCCCACAAGAACCTCGCAAACCGCATCCAAACGATCGCCCAAGGCCGCATCCAAACCAAGTGCAGGCGCAACAAGCACCAATCCCACAAAAACCAGTAGATACGTTTGATTTCGATGCCATCATCACTAGCGAAGGCGTGCTCGAGGTAATGCCTGAAGGCGTTGGTTTTATGCGCTCTTCCGACTATAACTACTTAAGTTCTCCGGACGATGTGTTTGTAACGCAAGCGCAAATCAAATTTTACGGGTTGAAAACGGGAGACACCATACAAGGTACTATCCGATCGCCAAAAGAAGGGGAGAAATACTTCCCGCTGGTCAATGTAGATATGATCAATGGCCGCGATCCGTCGGTTGCCAGAGACCGAGTGCCTTTTGAACACCTGACACCGCTTTTCGCCTTTGAAAAAATCAACCTGACTGCTAAAGGTTCCAGCATGTCCACCCGTGTGATGGATATGTTTACACCTATCGGTAAAGGTCAGCGCGGACTTATCGTGGCGCAGCCAAAGACAGGAAAAACCATTTTGTTGAAGGATATTGCCAACGCTATCGCGGCAAACCATCCCGAGATATACCTCATCATCCTACTCATCGACGAACGCCCTGAGGAGGTAACCGATATGGCACGCAGCGTAAGGGCGGAGGTCATCTCCTCCACCTTCGACGAACCGGCCGAACGCCATGTTAAAATTACCAACATCGTTTTGGAAAAAGCCAAACGCATGGTCGAATGTGGCCACGATGTTGTTATCCTACTCGATTCAATCACCCGCTTGGCACGCGCCTTCAACACCACTGCGCCTGCTTCCGGCAAAATCCTTTCGGGGGGTGTTGATTCGAACGCGCTACACAAACCAAAACGCTTCTTTGGTTCTGCGCGTAAAATCGAGAATGGCGGCTCACTTACCATTATTGCCACCGCGCTTATCGATACAGGCTCTAAGATGGATGAGGTGATCTTTGAAGAGTTCAAAGGAACTGGCAACATGGAGCTGCAGCTCGATCGTAAGCTTTCGAACAAACGCGTTTACCCAGCCATCGATATTGTGGCTTCGAGTACGCGTCGCGAAGATTTATTGCTCGACAAAGAGATGCTGCAAAAGCTATGGATATTGCGCAACCACCTGGCCGACATGACGCCGATGGAAGCCATGCAATTTCTGCTGGAGCGCATGAAAGGCACCAGATCGAACGAGGAATTCCTCATATCGATGAACGGCTAAGCCGTTAAGTAGGAAACGCTTTTTACTTGAGTAAGTCGCGAGCGATTACCATCTTCTGAATCTCAGAAGTGCCTTCGCCTATAGTGCATAATTTAGCGTCACGGTAGAACTTCTCAACAGGGAAATCCTTGGTGTATCCATATCCGCCAAAAATCTGTACCGCATCGGTAGCCACGCGCACCGAAACCTCGGATGCGTAGTATTTAGCCATGGCCGAGATACGCGTTACCTTCTCCCCTCTGTTTTTCAGATCAGCCGACTTTAAAATCAACAGCTCAGCCGCCTCAATTTGCGCAGCCATATCGGCTATCTTGAAAGAGATGCCTTGAAATTCAGCAATTGCTTTACCAAACTGAACACGCTCTTTAGAATACTTCACAGCGGCCTCAAATGCGCCTTTGGCAATACCCAATGCAAGCGCCGCGATAGATATACGACCGCCATCCAACACCTTCATGGCTTGGATAAAACCATCACCTACCTTGCCTAACATGTTGTCTTTATGAACGCGGCAATTGTCAAAGATCAACTCCGTAGTCTCTGATGCACGCATACCCAACTTGTTTTCTTTACGACCAGATGTGAAACCTGGAGTGCCTTTCTCGATAGCAAAAGTGGTCATGCCATGCGAATCGCCTTTCTCGCCTGTTCGAACAATAACAACGGCGATGTCGCCAGACTTACCGTGAGTAATGAAATTCTTTGAACCATTGATGACATAATGATCGCCATCCAGCTTGGCTGTAGTGAGCATGCCACCAGCATCCGAACCTGTACCAACCTCGGTTAAACCCCAAGCGCCGATCCACTCTGCAGTGGCTAACTTAGGCAACCATTTTTTCTTTTGAGTCTCATTACCAAAAGCCATAATGTGGCCGGTACACAATGAATTATGAGCAGCTAAAGATAGCCCGATGGATCCACAGATTTTGGCTACTTCAACGATCGTTGTGACATATTCAAAATAACCTAGGCCACTTCCGCCATACTCGGTAGGCACCAACACGCCCATGAAACCAAGTTCTCCGAGCTTTTTGAAAACCTCGACTGGAAACTCCTGTGATTCGTCCCACTCCATTACTTTCGGGCGAATATGCTCCTCCCCAAATTTACGGAGGGTTTCAATGATCATCTGCTGGTTATCGTTCGGCGTGAAGTCCATAGTATTTATTTTGCCGCGAAGTTAATCAATATAACTTTGACCGGCTAATATCTAACTAGCAAAACTCCAAACCTCAATACTGTAAAAGGCTTTCAACCCTGCTGCTATAGTGCTCCAACGCCTTTTTTCCATCTAAAAAAGCAAGATCTATTAAGAAAGAAAAGCCAGCCACATGGCCACCCAATTTGAGTGCTAATTCGGCAGCAGCACCTGCCGTTCCTCCCGTAGCTAAAAGGTCGTCGTGAATCAAAACCTGCATGCCGGGCCCTATCGCATCGGTATGCACTTCCACCTTGGCAGTGCCATATTCCAAAGCAAACTCGTGCGAAACCGTATGAAAAGGGAGCTTGCCGGCTTTTCGCACGGGCACAAAAGGCAGGTTTAATCGCTGCGCTAAGAGCATGCCAAACAGAAACCCTCTGCTTTCAATACCCATTACTACATCCAACTGCAGGCCTGATAGCTGCGCAGCAAGCGCATCCACAATCTCCCGACACAAGGCGGGATCGGCCAAGAGCGGTGTTATGTCTTTAAATTGTATGCCCGGCTTTGGGAAATCCGGAATGTTGCGAATGCTGTTCTGTACTCTTTTTTCAAGCGACATGGCTAGGGAGATATAGTTAGATAAGGTGCAAGTTTAGAATATAAATCCGCATCCACCAAAGGCAATTGCCTGATTTCCTCAACACGCCTAAAGAAACCATGCTGCAGGCGATAACTTGCAAGCATCTTGGCTAAGAGAAAACCGATGTAAGGATGTCGCCCAAGCTCATCAACGCTTGCCGTATTAATATTCATTTTGCGCAGCTCAAAAAGGTCGACAATCAACACCGGTGCTATCTGTTGATAGCGAAGGGTATCCATACCACGGACTTCAAACAATTGCTCTTTTCGACAAAACCCACCAAGCCGCTCCCGGTACTGCATGATTCGAAAAGCATACCAAGGACCAATTCCAGGCAAAGACAATAAGGTGATGGAGTCGGCCGTGTTCAGCTCGACCGTACGCTTTTGCTTCGGCACGATCGGCATAGGAAGCGCTTTTGCTGCCGCTTGCTGCGAAGGTATGCTTTCGGGCAATTGGATAAAAGGGGCTAGCTTTTTATAGATCGAATCTGTTATGCAATACATTTTGCGCAAATCCGACTTGATGCGAAAACGGCCGCCTTTTTCAACATAGTGCAAAATACCTGTGCCTTGCTTTGCACTTAGTCCGAGGCGCTGCCAATCGGATAAAGAAAGCGCATTTGGATCGAAGAAAAAAAGCGGACTTTTTAAATCAGCATCTTCCGCCTTCATGTTTTGCAGAGTGTCTCGATAAAAGCGTTTCGCATTCGTTGCAGGTGGGGCGGTCGACACATCCAGCTCCATGCATAAAGTATCTAAGCCGAGTTGAATAGTTGGCGAGGTTTTTTGAAAAAGCGCATACCCTTCAAACAACAAGTTTAACAAAGCGATTAATAAAAGCAAGCCCATAATGCCGCGTCGTTCGCGCGAACTATATGTAAAAAAAGCAAGGAGGTGTTTTTTCATAGCGGTAAATTTTTAGCCAAAATAATGGCTAAAAACACACCTAAAATCGACAACCAAATAGTTGGCGGAATTTAATAAAAAAGCGGGGCCGATTAATCGGCCCCGCAAATGCTATTTTTTTATAAAAAACTATGCAGCCATACTCAGCGACTCAGGCGCAGAAACATATTTTTCGAATTCCTTTTTTAGTTTGCGATACACCGGCTTAGCGCCATCAACATTCTTGTTGGCTGCATCCTCAACATTCTGAAAAAAGGCCAGCGCATACGCATACGCTACATTGCCAACGGCATTCTTTGTATCCGCCATGATGCCTAGTGCTTCATTGGCTTCCGATGCAAACAGCTTAAAATCTTTTTCAGTTTGACTACACTTCATAAACTCAGGAAGTCCCGAATAGCCAGGAATCAGCTTCGGATTCATGGCCGAAATCTCCAGCGTACTCTTCACGAAAGGCAGGGTGTGATTACCCATTTTACTTCCACTAGCCGGTATACTAATACCAAAAGCCAGGTGATCCATAACGGCATCGAAGTGTTGCTTCATGT
>CANFOZ010000031.1 GCA_947448795.1 Bacteroidota bacterium | reverse complement strand
GAAGGACTAGGTGTTGCCTATTCCGACCGTATATTAAAACGAACAGTGAACACAGCAACGCAAACACGAAAAAGCAAATTGGCACGTTGGAAAAATGTGAAAGATGTTTTTTGCGTTGATCCAACTGTGCTGGAAGGGCAATTGGATAATACGCATGTACTCCTTGTAGATGATGTGGTAACAACAGGCGCTACGCTTGAAGCTGCAGCTAGAGTTCTGTTGGAAAAAGCCAACCTAAGCATTAGTCTGGGAGCTATGGCTTTTGCTACCCGATGATAAAAAGCGATGGATTACCTTTGTAAAAAAAATCCATGTCCACGCAAATCCAGTTAAGCCCTGCGCTTTCCGATAAAACCGCACGCTACGAAGCCTTGCTGCCCCAATTGGTAGCAATGCTCGAGCACGAAGTTGACCCCGTGGCCAACATGGCCAACCTTTGCGCGGCTTTAAAACACAGCATGGGTTTCTTTTGGGTTGGTTTTTATCTTGTTAAAGGCAAAGAACTGGTGCTAGGCCCCTTTCAAGGACCAGTTGCATGCACTCGGATTGCTTTTGGCAAAGGCGTTTGCGGGACGGCTTGGAAAGAAGGCAAGACCCTGCTTGTTCCTGATGTCGAAGCTTTTCCTGGACACATCGCCTGCAGCTCTGAATCCAAATCGGAGATCGTTGTTCCGATCATCAAAGAATCGGTGTTGATGGTGCTCGACGTAGATTCAGACCAACTAAACGGCTTGGATGCAACCGATGCTCATTTTTTAGAAGTCATTTGCAAAGCAACCCAAGCTTTTATCGCATGAAGCTGTTCATCCGTGAATATGGCGAAGCGCATACACAAGGTCCGGTCCTCGTAATTCTCCATGGACTTTTTGGGATGGGTGACAATTGGACAGCCCTTGCCAAGCAATTAGGCGAAACTTATCGAGTAATCGTACCCGATTTACGCAACCATGGCCAGTCGCCTCATGCAGAGGAAATGAATATTGAAGCAATGAGTAATGACTTGGCTGAAATGCTCAGCGAATACCGCTTGGAAAATGTCATATTACTAGGGCATTCCATGGGCGGGAAAGTAGCAATGGACTTTGCGTTGCGTTACCCCAATAAGGTCAGTAAGTTAGTCGTTGCAGATATTGCGCCACGCCAATACGCTATCTCCGAGTTGCATCAACGCGTGATAGCGCTTTTACAACAGATTGATCCGGCGCTTGAAGGTTCGCGCAAAGCGATCGAGGAAAAGCTGATGCAAGGCGGCCTTGACTTTGGCGTTGCTCAGTTATTAATGAAGAACCTCTATTGGAAAGAAGAGACGCTTGCTTGGCGATTCAATATTGATGCGCTTGCCAATCATTTGCCTGAGATTGGCGCTGCAGTTCAAGCGGATAAACCGTATGCAGGTGCAACACTTTTTTTGCGCGGAGGTAATTCGAGTTACATCGGCGTTCAAGACGAAGCGGCTATTCATGCGCTCTTTCCGAATGCGAGCATAGCACCCCTTGAAGGAGCGGGGCATTGGTTACACGCCGAAAAGCCGGCTGAATTTTTGCATGCTGTTTTGGATTTTATTGCATAAAAAAAGGACCCGCTTTCGCGAGTCCTTTACATTCGTTTAGAGCGTCGATTACTCTTTTACAAGCTTAATGACTTTCACTTCGGTTCCGCTGCGGAGCTCGAGGAAGTAAATACCAGCAGGCTGTGCTGACAAGTCAATACCTTGAGCGGCATTAAATACTGGCATCACTGACAACTCTTTTCCTAAGATATTGGTAATGCGAGCAGATACTGTTGCGTTTGTGGTTAATTCAACCGTGTAGCGTCCATTGCCCGGATTTGGATAGACTTGCACGCTGTTATCATCCGACAAAGTTGGAACAAATTGGCCGATTGGCGCGGTGTTACAAGGGAAGGATGGGTTGGTGATTTTAGTCATCGTTGTGAAGTCGATGTAGCAAACCCAATCGGTGCTATCGATAAATGGGTTACGGTTATGTTGCAATGAATCGATGAAATCGTTGCTGGCTTTTTCCCATGCATCCGGTGGATCCATGTAGTGCCATTTTTTCAAAATCTCTTGATCTTGTCCGTAGGGGATGACCGAGCTGATATAAGAAGGCAAGCGCCAGTTGTTACCACTTACGCCATTGTAACAAACACACATGTAAAAAATTGCGCGAGCAGAGTTTCCTTTTTGTTCGTCACGCGGCTCATATACGGTGTGGCCAACAGAATCGAGTCCTACTTTACCTTCCATGAAAGAGAAAGTTGGTGTTATTACTTTGCCTAATGGGTAGTTGCTACGATGAACGTTAGCATTGTTTTGGTCAACAGGAAAAAGAGCATGCTGATCATCGTATTCTGGCAGCTCAGTAGGCGATTGAAGGATGCTGTATGTAGGCATCCAGCTTTGGCAGAAAGAGTGCTCGCGGCTCATGCCTGTAGCTGTCCAATCGAAAGGATCGCTGTACACTATTGCTTCACCTGTGTAGTTGCAAGTAGCTACACGTTGATCGTTGGTTGTATCGCGATGATGGAAAAGGGCGATATTGGTTTCTTCGAAGTTGCTGTAATAGATAGATGTATGCGGGTTGATTTTGTTGTGCAGATCAGTAACAAAAGTAGGGCTCGTAGAAGAAAGGCCAGTATAATACGTTGGAGTAATCATTGTAACGGCAGATGTAGTCACATTACCGATAAGAGGCGCAGTTTGCAAATAATTTCTAAAGGTGCCAGGTCCGTTGTAAGCGTATACAGCAAAGTTATACGTCAAACCAGCATAGATGCCTTTAGGGACGAACGAAGTTGCAGTGCCAGCATATACTACTTTAGAAGCACCCACATTGTCGCCACGGGTATATATAACACCATCTGTTGGAACATCAGTAATAGCAGAACCTTGCTTCATCAACACAAGGTACCCTTCTGGTGCAGGCGAGGCCGCAGCGAAAGCAGCGTTGAAGCGATAGGATTTAACACCCGTAAAATTGAGTGCAGTACCTTGTGCTGTTGGCTCGGAAGCAAGCGATCCACCCACACCGTAGAGATTAATGATGTATGGATTTTCGTTTGCATCGTTGTTCGCTATGCTCAGGATGGAATTGAAAGTACCAGCAGTAGGCGGGGTAAAATTTACCACCAAACTAGCAGACGAAGTTGCTGCAACAGTAGCTGGAAATGAGCTCACTGTAAAAGCGGTGCTACCTGTAATGGTTGCACCAGAAATATTCAGCGTATTGGTCAGTCCTAGATTTTCAACTGTTAGTGTGAGTGGGGTGTTGGTTCCAATTGGAGAAGCGTGATACGCCGTCAAACCTGAAGGTATTGCGGTAGTACCCTGTTTCACATTGATTTCTTGAGCAGGGCTTGGCGGAGCGATGGCGATGCCAACAGAATCTAAACCGATGTTCCAACCACTCACTTTATTAGTGAAAAAGAAACGGATATAACGACTTGCACTGTTTGGGTTATCGCTAAAGTTAACATACTGATTAATGTCGATCGCAGCATCTACAAAATTATGCAAAGTAGTCCAGGTTGTACCATTTACGGACTCTTGCACAGTGAAGGTGCCAGTGAATGGACCCGCCGTTGTATTTCCTTTAATAGCATAAGTAACAGGCCCCATTGCATCGGAAGTAGCAATTTGAACATACTGACCCGTTCCGCTAAGCTTGCAAGAAGGCGATGATAGCGCCGAAGGAGACGTGCTGTATGTAGTTGTGCCAGAGGTAGTCCAACCGTTTGGAGCGGTTCCATTGAAGCTCCAAAAAGTAGGCAGAACAGCCTGTCCGAAAGCCGTCACGGCGATGAACAAGGCAGCAGCTAAAGTGAAGATTTTTTTCATTTTTTTTTAGGGGTTTTGATTTAGGATTGCAAAGATAGGTTGAAGATTATGAATGCTGGGTGAATGTTTTAGAACGTAGCCGTTAGTGAGAGGTTTATGCGACGACCCAAGCCCATAAAAACACCAGCTGAATTGGCATCGAAGTTTTTGTTTGGTGTTACGTTAGAGTCGTTGTTTGTTGCATCCGATATATACACCGCATTGCGCACGTTTAACACCCCGGTTCGGAGATCAAATTTAACTTTCGATACCGAGAAACCATAACCCGCGAAAGCATCAATCAAATAGTAATTAGGCATCTGCCACGATTCGTGACCTGCAGTAGAATCCTTTAGATCCAGGGGATTGAAGTCGGAGAAATTCTTGCTAAAAAATGAACACTGTGCCGACACATAGAGCCTCTTGATTGGTTCATAGCGCACGGTAGCAGAATAGGTGTTTTGTGCAGCATCACCCACATGCACACCTTTTGCATCGAAGCGAATCGAGTCAAGAAAATTGCCTTTGTCGTCGTATAGATTCACTAAACCCGAAGAATTCCAGCGCCAGTCGCCTAAAGAAGCCATTCCTTCGATTGTCAACTTTTTATTCACTTTGTAGGCAAAATCCAATTCAACCCCTTTGTGCAAAGCATCCAATCCATTGATATTTGTGGAATAGGATTGATCGTTGATGGTAACTGTATAGGCTCGATCAACAGGTTTGTTTTCCCAAATGGTATAATAGCCATTTAAGTTAGCCGTAAACTTCGGTGAATGGTAAGAGACACCAAGTTCAGATGCTTTTATATGTTCATTTCTAATTTCTCTATAAAAATTATTACTGTTGTCGATAACGTTGCTAAAGCGCGGTGTTCTGCTTAAATAACCAACATTCCCAAAGGCATTTAGGTGATCTGTAAGGTTGTAATTTGCGCCGCCTTTGAGAGTAAATCCTGGCAACCATTTCCATGCTGTGGTAGCAGGACGAGCAGCTTCGGAATACATGTCGTAGCTCTGCGGATTCTTCAAATAAAAGGTATCTCGGGAAGCACCATTTTTACGCGTTACGAATACGCTATCGGCTTTATAATACATTGAGTTTGCAGCGGAATTTGTTTGGTAAGTAAGCGTATCGCCTTTACTAAAATAGAGGATACTGTTTGCATCGACCACTTCTTTAAACACTTTCCCGTCAACAACAACATCTTTCTTTCTAAAATAATCGATACGTTGGTATCCAGAAATAAAACTGGAAGCATTTACAAATGCGGTGAGGTCGTTCTTCTTGTATTCAGCAAGTGCGAAAGCACCACCCCAATTTACACGGGCATCGTTGTAATAATCGATTTTATCGCCTTGATGACGAATGTTGTCTTTCGCGTTACGATCGGAGCCATCGAGGTAAATATCGCCACCCAGTAAGTCGTAAGCCTGACGGTAATGCGATCCACGATAGGTGCGCAGATCCAAACCACCCGAGATATTGAATTCTTTGGTAACCTGATAATTGAGTGTAGATAAATAGCCATACCATTTGTGGTTATTTATAGAACTCTTGATTAGCGAAGTTGACTTTCTTTCGCCATTTGAATACACATTATATGGTCCGAATGCATTGGCATTATAGGCGGCCTGAAAGTTAAATTGGCCAGTATTAACATCTAATGGTATAGCTCCAGAATTCGTGGTTGTTCCACCTCCATTGCCGTAGGATGCATAAAGAATATTTGACCAATACATATGCTCGGAAATTGTCCAAAAATCCTTCAATGAAAACACCGGCTTATGAAAATAATTGTAGCGCTCACTAACACGTTCAGAAGCGACGCCAGCCGTATCTGCTTCACCGCGTGTACGCTTCAGATTTCCCCAATGCGAGTTGTAACGGATGCCTCGCTCAGGCCGTCCGGTGGTGTCAACCCCCATGCTCACAGCCATGTCTGCATCGTAGGTTGCAATAGATTGATGATAGGTACGCTGACTATGTGCTTGTGGAGAACCAAATCCGGTTAAACTGAAAAGATGATTCTTGTGCGTTTTTTCTATTTTCATGAACCAAGAATACATCTCCATGCCGGTATTGTCGGCCCATCCCTTGCCTTTTTTCATACTGATGGCCGAAGTAACACCCCAGCCGCCTTTCAGTTTGCCGGAAGTTAAGCTCAAGGTGCTACGGTAATCGTTTCGTTCCAATTTAAAATCATCGTTAGAAGTTACCTCTGTTTTAAAGACAACAGATGGCTTCGCTTCTATTCCTTTGGTAATAATATTAATCGTTCCTCCTACTGATGGTAGTGCTAGTTTAGAAGCACCTAGTCCGCGCTGCACTTGCACATTGCGGGTAACGTTATCGGTACCAAACCAGTTGCTCCAATACACCCAGCCGTTCTCCATGTCATTCATAGGCACACCGTCGAACATGACGGCCACATTTCGTTGGCTGAAGCCGCGGATATTGATACGCGCATCGCCGTCTCCACCACCGCTTTGCGTAGCATAAACGCCTGGGGTTTTATTCAACAACATAGGAATATCGCGGGAGGCGAGTTGTTCTTGCAACTGCAAGGAAGGAATGGTAGAAAACGCTACCGGTGTTTCGCGCGTAACAGCTACGTCACCAACCACCTCTACTTCGCTGAGTTGCACACCTTGCAAAGTAAAATCAATGGTCGTTGTTTTATTAGCAGTCACATGCGCTTTTATTTCCTTCGCTTGGTAACCAACATAGGATACTTTTAACACATAATCACCTTCGGCCACTTCCATTACAAACTGTCCGTTGATATCGGTGGTGGCGCCATTTCCAGCAGCTACCAAAACATTTGCTCCGATTAGCGTTTCGCCATTTGCTTTATCGCGGATGGTGCCTTGCAGCTTGCCATTTTGAGCCAATACGGCCATTGAGAAAAAGAGCGAAAGAACAAAAAATACTACGTGAGAATACCGCTTCATTTTAAGCATACGTGATTTGGCTGATGGTTATACAGCAATAAAATACATTTAGGAAGAAGCACAAAGGGCTTAGTTCACTGAGAATTTCTTCAGCGATGTACTGCCGTCTGTGTGTTGCAGACGAACGATGTACATGCCTTTAGAAAGACCTGCAACGGGGATGCGCACATTGTTCAAAGAAGAAACAAGCGCTTTGTAACTGTATTGACCTAGCATGTTGTAAACGGATACTTCAGATACTGGTTCTGAGGCATACACAACAACTTCTTTAGCACCGGCTGTAGGATTAGGGAATAGGCGTACCTCTTTACTAGACGACGCAGTTGAGATACCGGATGTTGCACAATCACAAGTGTGGCTTCCAAGTCCGCTATAGGTATTGACTGGTAAAGAATCCCATTCTGCAAGTGCATTGAATTGGGTAGGATTTACACTAACACCCGTTTTTACAGATGACTTGCGAACGAGCGTTTTGTCTTTTGTAAGATACGCACCTATACCAGCGTCATAAGGAGAAGTATCTGTCCAAGCACCATTTGGAGTGTGATTTCCAGTTCCATTTAAAGGATAATCACCTATTGCAGCGAAAATATCGATGTTGGTCCAAACGCTGTTGATGTTCTTCTGAATCGAAAAAGCATCGTCTCCATTAAAGGAAAGAACACGAGCACCTGCAGTAGTAGCATTATAGTCTGGGGAGTAAAAGTTACCCGCGTTTACAGCAGTGATGGTATTTCCGATGGCTAACATATCAGCAAACATAATTGTATCGGCTGCAGTAGCGGCAGGGTTTCGACGGTCAAGAAAACAAGTCCAAGTAGCATGCGCAGCAATCGAACCTGTAAGGGGCTGAACATAACGAGTATCTGCATCGGAGGCGGTGTTGCCGTTATCCCAGCGTACGATGCGGTAATTTGACAGATCTATCGCAGCGTTAGTAGGGTTGTAAAGTTCTAAAGCTTTGTTGTTGTATGTACCTTCTACGTATTCAGAAAAGAAGAGATCTGAACACTGCGCAAAAGAACTTAAGGCAAAAAGGAGTGCCGTAGAAGCGAGTAAAAGTTTTTTCATGATTGGTTTCGTTTTATTGATTTTCGAGCACAAAGATAATAATTGTTAAGCGAATGAGCGTTTTTATGGTTATTACCATAAAGTTAAGGTTTTCAAAACTCCTGGTTAAATAACTTGAGCAATACGCTTCAAAACTTTACATTTGCGACAAATTAGAAAATCATGAGCAAAGGACCCATTTCCCAATTTATCGAGAAGAACTTTCTTCATTTTAACGCTGCCGCCCTTATGGATGGCGCAAAAGGATACGAACAACACCTGCTGGAAGGTGGCAAAATGATGATTACCCTAGCTGGCGCAATGAGCACCGGCGAGCTTGGTATTTCATTGGCGGAAATGATCCGTCAGGATAAAGTACAAATCATTTCTTGCACCGGCGCTAACCTCGAAGAGGATATCATGAACTTAGTTGCACACACGCATTATAAGCGTGTTCCGCACTATCGTGATCTTAGTCCGCAAGAAGAATGGGACCTTTTAGAACATGGCTTCAACCGCGTAACCGACACCTGTATTCCAGAAGAGGAGGCTTTTCGTCGCATACAAAAGCACATTTACAAGTTATGGAAAGAGGCCGATGACAAAGGCGAGCGCTATCTTCCGCATGAATACATGTACAAACTCCTGAATTCGGGAGTAATGAAAGAGCATTACGAGATTGATGTAAAGAACTCGTGGATGATTGCAGCTGCTGAAAAAAACCTTCCTATCATCTGTCCAGGCTGGGAAGATTCCACCATGGGTAACATCTTCGCTTCGTATTGCATCAAAGGCGAACTGAAAGCGAGCACGATGAAGTCGGGTATCGAATACATGGTTTGGCTTTCTGATTGGTACCGTAAAAATTCAGGTGGCAAAGGCGTTGGCTTCTTTCAAATCGGTGGTGGTATAGCGGGTGACTTCCCAATCTGCGTTGTTCCAATGATGTATCAAGATTTGGAGTGGCACGATGTTCCTTTCTGGGCGTATTTCTGCCAGATCTCGGATTCTACCACAAGCTACGGCTCTTATTCAGGTGCTGTGCCGAACGAGAAAATCACCTGGGGCAAGCTGGGCATCGACACACCGAAGTTCATCGTTGAGTCGGATGCATCCATTGTTGCGCCTTTGATGTTTGCCTGGATCTTGGGACAATAGTAGGTAATTAGCAACCGGACTGTCGCATGGAGCTCTTACTCACCGCAGCCTGGACGGCTTTTTTCCTTTTCCTGATTAGCACGTTACGCTTCTTCGAAACGGTTGTTTCACGCCGTTGGATACAGGGTGTCTTTCTTTTGAAGATAGCATCAGGAGTGGCTTTGTGGTTTATTTACACCTATTACTACAAGGACCGGGAGAACGCGGATATTTATAAATACTTCGACGACAGCAGGCCGATTTTCGATGCATTATTTACCAAGCCGCTCGACTATTTAAAGATGGTTAGCGGGATTGGTATCGATGCATCCCTCGACAAGTATTTCGACCAAATGTCAAATTGGTATCGCTTGTATAACCAGAATTTATACAACGACAATCAAACGATTATTCGCTTCAATGCCATTGTCCGCTTGTTCTCGATGGGTTATTACCAAGTGCATAGTGTATTCATGGGCTTTCTCAGTTTGAGTGGACTTGTAGCTATCTTCAAAACCTTTGCGCCTTATTTTAAAAACAAACGCAGCGCTCTGTTTTTTTGTGTATTCTTGTTGCCCTCTGTTCTCTTTTGGGGCTCAGGTGTGCTGAAAGAAGGCCTGGTGCTTTTGGGTTTGGGCCTGTTGATTTATGCGACAGATCGAATATTAAAGAAAGAACGATTACTTTTTTATCTGCCTCTTTTTGCGGGTTCATTCGCGCTTTTGCTTGTCGTAAAGATGTATGTTCTCATGTCTATACTTCCGGGATTGACCGCAGTTTTTATGGTTGCATTCAGCAGCTTTAAAAAACCATTGCTAATGCATACGATTGCGCTACTCCTTTTCTTCACAGGCCTTAGCTGTGCAAAATATATCCAACCGACTTTAGATCCGCTTGAAATGCTCGCCAACAAGCAGCACAATTTCATCATGCTTGGTGAAGAGCGGATGATAGTATTTCGCGCGCATACTTCATACTTAGTGAAGCCAAAACAGATGGCCTGCATCATCCCAACAGCAGATTCAAATTTAATACATCTACAAACTGGATGTAGAATTCGACTTTACAACTTAAAAAGACAAACCGAGGGTAGCGTTTTCACAAACCCATCAGACACCTTGCTTTACAAAGTAAACCTGCACACCATTCCACCAAGAAGTTTTTTCAAATTAAGCCCATTGCAAGCTACTCCGCTAAGTTTTTTATCGCTTATTCCGGAAGCCCTTGCTAACACCCTCTTTCGACCTTATCCCTGGGAATCATTATCAGCAATTTCTTTACTAGCCATAGTCGAAAACCTGCTTATTCTAAGTCTATTCGTGCTTGCTGTGTTTTTCTTTAAAAAGCCAAGCACTGATTTAGCATGGTTAGGCCTTTGCTTCAGCTGCAGTTTGATCCTATTCTTGCTTATCGGCTGGACAACACCGGTAACCGGAGCCATCGTTCGCTACAAAGTACCGGCCTTACCACTTTTATGCATTGGCCTTTTATTTCTCATTGACGAAGAAAAATTGTTAATTCGTTTACCCTTTCTAAAGAAGCTTATCTCCTAAAACAGGCCAATGAAACTGCAATCACTCTTTCGCAAGAAATCCGTGCATGACATTTTAAAACAAATGAAAGCGGGCGAGGCTTCCGATGCACACGGTTCGCTCTCGAAACATCTTGGCGTAAAAGACCTTACGGCCTTTGGCATCGCGGCCATCGTGGGAGCGGGTATCTTTTCCACCATAGGCAAAGCCAGTGCCGACGGAGGTCCTGCGGTTGTGTTTCTATTTATCTTTACAGCTATTGCTTGCAGCTTTGCTGCCTTTGCATATGCCGAGTTTGCATCCATGGTGCCTGTTTCAGGCAGTGCGTACACGTATTCGTATGTGGCCTTCGGCGAACTGATGGCCTGGATCATCGGCTGGGCCTTGATTATGGAATACGCCATCGGAAACATCACGGTGGCGATTTCGTGGAGTGATTATTTCACGGGGCTTCTAGGAAGTATGGGGCTTCATCTACCCGACTGGATGACGATGGATTACCTGACGGCCTCTCGTGGCTTCAAGCAAGCCACAGCCTTGATGGCTGGAGGAAAACCTTTTGAGAAGCTAGACGAATCGATGCAACTAAGCTACACGGCTTATCAAACAGCACCCACCTTCCTTGGACTCCATCTTGTTGCCGATCTTCCAGCCTTGTTAATCATTGTCTTTATCACGTGGTTGGTGTATCGTGGCATACGCGAATCGCGCAACGCCAGCAACCTTATGGTAGTGGTGAAACTATGCGTAGTGTTGCTTGTTATAGCAGTCGGCGTGTTTTATGTGGATACTAAAAACTGGAGTCCATTCGCTCCCAATGGTATTGCCGGTGTACTGAAAGGCGTATCCGCTGTGTTCTTCGCCTACATTGGTTTTGATGCGATATCCACTACCGCCGAAGAATGTAAAGACCCGCAGCGCGATCTTCCACGCGGCATGATGTGGGCCATCATCATTTGTACGATACTCTATGTTTGTATTGCGCTCGTGCTGACTGGCATGGTTAGTTACGCCTCGCTTTCGGTAGGCGATCCGCTGGCCTTTGTGTTTGAAAAGCTCAATCTAAAATGGATGTCGGGACTTATCGCTGTTAGTGCTATTGTGGCCATGGCAAGTGTTTTGCTGGTGTTTCAATTGGGGCAGCCACGCATTTGGATGAGCATGAGTCGCGACGGCCTATTGCCAAAAGCGTTTTCGCGCATTCACCCGATTTATCGCACCCCTTCATTCGCAACGATTGTTACGGGGTTTGTGGTAGCTATTCCATCCCTCTTTTTAAACCTCACCATGGTAACCGACTTATGCAGCATCGGAACCTTGTTCGCCTTTGTTTTGGTTTGCGGAGGGGTGTTGATGATGCAACACGACAAGGATGTGCCGCGCGGCAAATTCAGAACGCCCTACATCAACTCAAAATACATTGCGCCTTCCTTGCTTGTGCTCGGTGTGATTTTGTCACTTGCTATGAATAAAGAAGGCGTTCTCGATTTCATGACCAACAGCGCTAAAATTTTACCTGCAGAAGAAATTGTAAGTAGCATGAACCCTGCTGAAATTAAGGCAGCTAAAGCGACCATCCTTCAAACTGACAGCCTCGGTTTCGCAAATACATTAAACGATGTCGAATCGTATCTCAGTGCGCAGGACGCCACTACCTACTCTAGCATTCTCAAAAGCAGTGGCTTGCCTGAACACAAGATAGCGCAAGCGGGATGGAGCAGTTTTCGTCATAAGATTCCGATGTGGATTTTTCTGATCAGCTGCTTGGTGATGACTTGGCTATCCTATAAGAAAGACCTATCCTTGATACCGCTTCTTGGCTTGATGAGTTGTCTGTATATGATGTCGGAGCTTGGTTTATCGAATTGGATTGGGTTCTCTATTTGGCTCTTGGTAGGGCTAGTCATCTACTTTTCATTTGGCTACAAAAACAGCCGTTTAGCGCATAGACACACAAATCAAACCGTTTAAAAAAAGAAGATGAATTTCCCAGACGAAACTATTTCCAAGTATTCTGAATCGCTAAGCCAAGGCGAGACTGCTGTATTAGCTGAACTTAACCGCGAGACTTACGCCAAGGTACTGATGCCGCAAATGCTATCGGGTGGCTTGCAGGGCCGTATTTTGGCGATGTTTAGCAAAATGATACAGCCTGCGCGTATCCTAGAGATTGGCACGTTCACTGGATATTCTGGCATTTGTTTATGCGAAGGATTGAAGGAAAGCGGCAAGTTGTATACCATCGATATCAATGAAGAGCTCGAGGACATGGTTCGCACATTCTTTAAAAAAGCGGGTCTAGAAAATCAAATCGATTATCGCATCGGCAACGCAATTGATATAGTGCCGACACTCAATGAAGAATTTGATTTGGTTTTTATTGATGCAGATAAAAACAATTATTTGAACTACTACAACCTGATATTTGATCGGGTAAAAAAAGGCGGCTACATCATCGCCGACAATGTTCTTTGGAGTGGAAAGATCTTGGATGCGCAAGAAGACATGGATGCAGACACCAAGGCGCTTTATGATTACGCGCACAAAGTAAAAGCCGATGTACGTGTGGAGACCTTGCTGCTTCCTGTGCGCGACGGGATGATGATTGCACGAAAAATAGTTTAACCTCAATACTGACAACATGATTATCGACTTACGCAGTGACACTGCTACCCGCCCTACCTTAGGCATGAAAGAAGCCATGAAAAATGCGCCTCTTGGCGACGATTGTTTTGGAGAAGATCCTACCGTGAATGCACTGGAAGCCAAGACAGCAGCGCTTTTTGGCAAAGAGGCAGGCCTTTTCTGTCCAACAGGAACAATGACCAACCAAGTTGCGATTAAAGTACACACTCAGCCTCAGCACGAAGTTATCTGCGACAAAACATCGCATGTATATAATTACGAAGGTGGTGGCATCGCTTTCAATTCGGGCGCATCGGTGCGCACGGTTGATGGCGATAGAGGGCGCATCAACGCAGCACATGTTCGCGACAACATCAACCCGGGCAACGACAATTACGCTATAACATCCTTGGTATCGTTAGAGAACACCTGCAACAAAGGAGGTGGTAGTTATTACTCCTTGCAGCAACTCAGCGAGATCCATCAAGCAGCAAAAGAATTTAATTTAGGAATGCATCTCGATGGTGCTCGTGTTTTTAATGCCTTAGCCGAAACGGGAGATAGTCCAGCGGCCTTAGGACACTGCTTCGACAGCATCTCAATCTGTTTATCCAAAGGACTCGGTGCGCCCGTTGGATCGGTGCTTGTTTCAAGCAAAGAATTTATTCGCAAGGCACGCCGTATTCGACGCGTGATGGGTGGCGGCATGCGCCAAGCGGGCGTGATTGCTTCGGCAGGCCTGTATGCGCTGGATCACCATGTTGAGCGCTTGAAAGATGATCATCGCAGAGCTAAGGCAATCGGCAGCGCTATTAGCAAATTAGCCTTTGTGGAAGAACTGTATCCGGTAGATACAAACATTGTGCTTTTTCGACTTGGAGAACAGAAAAAAAGCGAAGACTTTTTGAAAGCGCTTGCGAACGATAACATCAAAGCTGTTCCCTTCGGAAAACAGACGATACGGATGGTTACCCACCTCGACTTTACCGATGAAATGCTCGAGCGCGTGGAAGCTGTTTTAATAAAAATGGCCTAATGATGCACTGTGCGAATCTATTCAAAAAGCTTGTACTAGTTTGGCTTTTAGCGCTTTTATCGAGCAGTTTAGCGTGCGGCCAAACACACCCTGAGCATGTCTCTTTAGAGCTACCCTTGATTGGTCCGCACGAGCAAATTATCCAACACACAGCCTACACACTTTCATACAACGAAAAGCACGAACAAGCCAATTGGGTGGCCTATGAATTGACACGCGAGGAGACTCAAAAAGCCTTTGAACGCTCGAACAAATTTATGGTGGACCCCAAAGTAAACACGGGCTCGGCGAGCGATGCAGACTACGCCGCCTCAGGCTATGATCGAGGCCATTTAGCTCCCGCCGGTGATATGAGTTGGTCGAGTGTTTCCATGACCGAATCGTTTTACTACAGCAACATGAGTCCACAGGTGCCCGCATTTAACCGTGGTATCTGGAAGTCTTTAGAAACACTGGTTCGATCGTGGGCAGATGAGTATGGTGCTATATACATCGTTACAGGACCTTTACTAAAAGAAGGCTTGCCACAAATCGGTGTTGATGGTGTTTCGATTCCCGCATATTATTACAAAGTCATTTTAGACTATCAAACCAATGAACATAAAGCCATTGGTTTTATTCTTCCCAATGCGGCTTCGCATGCATCTTTAGAAAGCTTCGCCGTTACTGTTGATCAGGTAGAAAAACTGACAGGCATTGACTTCTTTGCAGCCTTACCTGATGCTGCAGAAAATAGTCTCGAAAAAGAAATCTGCGTTAGCTGTTGGACCTGGAGCGCATCAAGCCCATCGCATGCTACACATAGCAGCAGTGCAGCCCACGAAAGCGAAGCAGTTCAATGCACAGGCATAACAAAAGCAGGAAGTAGGTGCAAACGCATGACACATGACCCAAGTGGGAAATGCTATCAACATCTTCACTAGTGATTTGATACAGAAATTCGCAGTATCGTTTTTGTTGACGTTGTTATTTTAAAACGCTCATCAAAGCGAATACCCAGCAGCCAAACAACACGATTACCCGAAACCAGAACAGCAGCTTGCTTCTTTTCTTGTGCTGAAATTTTCGAATCGGTGAGTATATCACTAATCTTTTTTCGCCCTTTCATGCCAAACGGAACAAGGGCATCGCCAGACTTCCAAGGCCTTACTGTTATTGGAAATTCGATTTTTTCGTAATCCAAATAAATGGTGTTTGAACCCGCTTTCACGCTAGCTCCTAAATGTTCAAGCAAGCCACCTTTCAAGCGATCTAACTTTATTTGAAGCTTGGCGTAGGTGATTTCTTTTTTCGTTTTACTAATACTGGCCGCAACAACAGGCGTATTATCCAATCCACTAATAACAAGCTGCGAGCGGTCTTTCAACAAGGTAAACTCCGGTGAAGTAAATGATTTGGCAGCTTTTGTTTCAAAGGAACGAAGCACATTTGCTGCGGTATTGGAAGCAAATCCTTTGGATTGAAGGAGGTGGTATAAAATCAATTCAGGATGCGCTTCCGCCATCAACGCATCAATCTGAATGACCAGGTCTTTATTAACCTTCCGACATAGTACTTTGCCTCTTTGCTGAAGGTATTCGTTTTGTATCTGTTCCGCCGTCAGTGCATTTTTCATCAGATTAAAAAAAGCCTTATCAAGGGAGGGGTTGAGCTCCTTTAATACGGGCATTACTTTTAAACGAATCTTATTGCGATGGTATTTCTCCTCCAGGTTAGAGGCATCGTTTCGAAAGACAATTTTATGCTGAAGAGCGTATTCTTCCACTTGCTTTCGGCTTGCCCAAAGTAAGGGACGACGGATCTTTCCTTGACTAGGAAGGATGCCATGCAAACCTGCAATACCAGTGCCTCTGGTGATATTGAGCAAGAGTGTTTCCATCGCATCGTCTTGATGATGTGCGGTAAGCACAAAGTCGAAGCGATGCTCAGTTGCTAGCTCATTAAAAAACGCATACCGCAAATCGCGTGCAGCCATTTGAATGGATACTTTGTGGTTCTTGGCATACGCCTTTGTGTTGGCATTTAAAGTAAAAAAAGGAACACCCATTTTGTTCGCACACTGTTCAACGCAAGCCTGATCAAGGTTTGCAGCATTGCCACGCAATTTAAAATTGACATGAGCGATTGCAAAATTGAAGCCAGCACGCTGCATCAAGTGTGCCAACACCATCGAGTCAACACCGCCACTTACGGCTAGCAGCATGCTGTTCCGCTTGGTGAACAATTTTGTATCGCTAATGTATCGAAGAAATTCGGGAAGCATCAGGTGTTCTTTTCCATGAAAGTAAGAAATGCGGATGCCTTTAACAAGCATTCCTCGAACTCTGCCTCGGGATGTGAGTTGGCGGTAATGGCGCTACCTGCGTGATAAGAAAGCATCCCGGAGTCAGCTTGATACTGCATGCTTCGAATGACAACATTAAAATCCATGTCGCCAGCTGGATCAATATAACCTACAGAACCAGAGAATAGTCCTCGGCTATTGCGTTCCAAAGCATCAATAATTTGCATGGCACGAATCTTTGGAGCACCCGTCATGGATCCCATTGGAAACAAGGCTTTCACGATATCAGTAAAAAAAACATCCTTCCTAATCTGAGCAGAAACAGTAGAAATCATCTGATGCACATGCGGAAAGGTATACATACCAAAAAGCTCATCCACCTTGACCGAGCATCGAGCAGCTATTTTGGAGAGATCGTTGCGCACCAGATCAACAATCATGACATTCTCGGCACGCTCCTTTTCATCGTTGAATAAACGTGTTTTAAAAGCTGCATCCTCCACTGCATCTTTGCCCCTGCGAATGGTGCCTTTCATGGGTTGCGAGTAGAGAATATCGTTTGTTTTTTTGAAGAAGCGCTCGGGTGAAGCGCCCATCAGATAGTGGTCGCGATAGCGGTAGAAACAGGCGAAAGGATTGGGTACAGCATTTTTAAATGCTAAGAAAAATGAAGCTGGATCAAGCGAATTCAAGTGGGCAGTAAAATCAACACAAAAATTCATTTCATAAATATCGCCTTGTTGAATGTGCCTAAGAATCTGCTGGACACGCTCGATGTATTCCTCTTTGTTAAAGTTGCATAACACATCACCAACTCGATGCGCTGTTTTTACACTTTCAATTGGGGTTCTTACTACTGTGTCCCACATTGCTCGCACAGTGCTTTCAGAGAAGCATTCAGGATAATGAATTTGCACATGATCGATGCGTAGATCGAAGACGAATTCAGGACAGAAAAAGTGCAGATGCGGGAGCTTGAAAGTATCCTGATTACTAGAATCCAGGTTTTCAATCTCATTCTTCAGATCATAGGAAAGAAAGCCAAAAAGCCAATCCTGCCGATTATCCATAAATCGATCCAAGGCCGAAAAACTTTCGCGATGCGTATGCAATTCAGCCAAAGACCCGACGCCTAAAAGCCCGATACGATCAGTAGCGCCGGCATTAAATCCTTTTCCATCCAGCCAGCAACATTGCAAGCGTTTTGAAGCCCAGATAAGCAAGGCCTGTTTATGGTCAGCGCCAAGGGTTGGGATTATCAATGAATGACGCTTGCTCATGTTTTCTTTATGCCTTGTCGGCATGAACTAGATCGCGGATTGCTTCGATCCAACTGGAATCGCCGTTTAAGCAAGGTGCAAGATCAAAGCGTTCACCACCGTTGTGCATGAAGAGTTCTTTGTATTCGATACCAATCTCCATAACGGTTTCAAGACAATCGGCTACGAAGGATGGAGAGAAAACGAGAATCTTCTTCTTGCCGTGTTTAGGAAGCTCGGGAATAACTTCATCGGTATACGGCTTTATCCAAGGTGTTCTTCCTAAACGGGATTGGAAGGTGATTGAATACTGATCGGGGCGCAGATTCATACCGGCAGCAATGCGGCGCGTTGTTTCGAAACACTGTGCACGATAGCAGTACGCATTGCCATCGCGAAGCACGGCACAACAATCCGGATCGACCGCACACTGCTTATCGCAGGTAGTTTTTTTCACTTGTCGTTCAGGCAGGCCGTGGTATGTAAAGAGAACATGATCGTACTGTGTAAGGTCGTATTGCGCGGCAATTTTTAGCCACGGCTTGATGAAAGCATCGTGGGCATAATACGCGCCAGTGAACACCAATTCAGGGATTGCTAGTTTCCCTTTAAGCACACGCATCACCTCTTCTTTCACCGAGCCGGTGGAAGCAGACGCATATTGCGGGAACATTGGAAACACGATCAATTTTTTAATACCTGCTTTAAGCAAGCGATCGATTGTCGACTTAATAGTCGGGTTACCATAACGCATGGCATAGTCGACAATGTATTCATCGCCGAGCAAGTTTTGCAAACCCGCTTTTACTGTTTTAGTATGCACCACGAGCGGTGATCCTTCTTTTGTCCAGATCTTTTTATAGAGCTTCGACACTTTCGGCGCACGAAAGGGCACGATGATCATATTCACCAAAATGGTGCGTGGAATAAGCGGAATATCGATAACGCGACCATCGTTCAGAAACTCAAAAAGAAAGCGACGCACATCGGGGGTTTCAGGACTATCAGGAGTGCCTGTATTTAAAAGTAGTACAGCAGTTTTCATTGTGGAAAGAAGCGTTTTGGCAGGAGTAATAAAAATACAAAGAGAATGGAAAGTACGCCGAAGAAACGGCCCAACACATCGCCCGTTGCAGAATAATAAGTAAGCGTTTTATTTTTGTTGATGGTTGTTTTTATTGCATCAGGCACCCAATACGATGTAGGCTGCAGGATGTCGCCGCGCTGGTTGATGACGCAGGAGATACCGGTGTTCGCCGAGCGCACAATGCTGCGTCTGTTTTCAATCGCTCGCAAGCTACCAATAAGCAAATGTTGGCGATAGCCTGGCGTATCGCCCCACCAGCCGTCGTTGGTGATGACCGCGATAAAATCGGCACCGTTACGCATATACTTGGAAAGAAAATCGCCATATACCGATTCGTAGCAAATAGCGGGTGCTGCGTTGCCTGTAGACGATTCAAAAACCGTACGCGTTTCTTGGGTTCCTAAGCTACCCGTTGTGCCACCCAGATCGATAGCAAAGCGCTCCAGAAAACCAAAGATGCGCGGGTACGGCATTCGCTCTACACCAGGCACCAGCTTTGATTTATGATACAGTTGAATCTTCTTTGTAGAATCCAATTGCATAGCGGTATTATAAGCATCGTAATACTGATCAGCATCCACGAATTTACGAGCGGTAGCCGAACGCTTCTCGCCAGGTTGAAAAGCTTTGAACGAAGAGATGCCACAAATCATTTTCAAGCGCGGATGAATCTTGATATAGGTTTTAAGAATCTTGATGTTCGCATCCTTGTCTAAATCATTCTCCCAAATGGAATTAGGGATGCATGTTTCCGGTCCGATGAGGTAGTCTGTGCTGCTATCCACTTCCCCTTCAGCAAGCCGAAGAAACTTATACAGTTGATCAGACGTGTTCCCTGAAAATTTTTCGTTGTATGGATCAATATTAGGCTGCACGATGACCACCTTAATGGGATCTTTTTCCTCTTCGTATGTATAATAAATACCAAGCGAAACAGCCAAGGGAATTATAAAAACGGATAGGGCGATTAAGAAGCTCTTGCTTTTAAACATTTCGATGAACGTGCCACCAGCAAGGACCATCCGACTCAAGAGCATATTTACCGACAAGATCCACAAGCTGCCACCAAGCACGCCGGTATAGGAATACCATTGAACCCAAGCGTGTGCGCCTGCTAAACCATTACCAAGGGTTAGCCATGGCCATGATAGTTCCCAGGAAAGGTGCAGGTATTCGAAGCCAATCCAAAAGACGGGCAATGCAAAAATGGCCAAACGCTGTTTCGAACGCAAACGCAAAAGATGATAGAGCCAGAAAATGAAGGCCATGAAAAGGGCATTCAAGATCCAAGCAGCAATGGAGCCCCAATCGGTTGAATTATAAATCCACCACGTGGTGCTGACATTCCAAATCAGAAAGGCGATGAAACTATGAAGTAAGACATTCAGACGGGGCCGAGTTCCTGATTCCTTTAGCCATTTATCCTCTAACAACAAGAGCGGAATAAAGGCCAAGAAAAGCAAAACAGGGTAAGCACTATGCCAGGCCAAATAGAGAAATAATCCGCTGGTAATGGAATGCAAAAAAGGCTTGATTCTGCGCTGCTGAAAGGCCATTGGAAGGAGTTTCCACAAAGATAGGAAATGATCCCTTAGCGCATCAAATAAAGCTTGCCCCAGTCCTGTTTAAAGTAGGTATCAGCCGCTGTCTTGCGAAGTTCAATCGATTCGTTATTCAAGCGCGTGGTCACCCGATACAGATAAACACCATTGGCCAAGCGGTCGCCATACTCGTCGGTGCCATCCCAGGCATATTCTGTCAGATTACGACCGATGTGTATCGGTCCAATTTGGTCGCGACTAATTTCACGCACCACTTTACCTGTAACCGTCATTATCTGTATTTTAAAATACGAAGGCACCTCGGAGCCCGTGAGCACAAAGGCAAAACGCGTGGAGCTAGTGAATGGGTTGGGGTAATTCAACACCTGGGTTATGGTCGATTTGTTTACCACTTCAAAAGTTAAACGATAGGCCAATTTACCAGAAACATTATGCGACACATCTTGCGATTCTACGATTAGTTCATAAGACCCGTCTTCCATCAGTTCGGGTTTGAAGCGAATCCGAAACTTATTTTCGGGCAGTTGTGCTTTGCTCCACATCAGTCGCGATTGGGCTGTTCCTGTTTGTTCAGCAGGTTCAAAGAACAAGCGTGTTTGTACAGAGGCATTCGGATAGCGCAACCATATCCTGAAATCGGACGTATCATCAAGCGCCAAAAACGCATTGTCATCTTTTAGCTGCATCACTATCTCGGGCTTGGCCGAAACAATATCGCCGTTAAGAATGTGCACGCCATCGAACGTTACATCAAGCAAGGGGTTCGTCACATCCTTGCTGACATTGAACTTCATGACACCCATGTTGTTGGCATGCTCTTGCTCGTTCAGATGATTACCATTAAACGGATTTGCCTCTAGCCAAAGGTAATTAGCGCCAGGCAAATCACGCGTTGGCAGCTTAATACTCACCGTATCAAAAGCGCCAGGGGCAAGTGTTTTAGTTGTTAGATGCGGATAGCTGTGTCGGGTGCGTTCGTTGTCGTTTACCCAATAATCCAACCACATTGGATCGAAAGGCACGGAGCCGATATTCTCGACCACGGTGGATAGACGCACCGAATCCCCTTGCTGCAAATCGTCTTTGTAAAAACTCAGGTATCGGCTTGGGTTCAAGGCCGCTTCAGGCACCTCGTCGAAGAGGATCTGCCAGCGATCGAGCTGCAATGGCGTTCGCAATTGCTTGTCGGATACATACGAATACAATTTTAAGTAGGGATAATCCAAAGCGCTGATCCATGCTAAGGAAGTATCGGTGGTATTGCTTTGCAAATTGGATATCAGCGTATCTATTGCGCCATCGGTCTTATAGCCTACCAAAGAAACTTTGATGGTATCAAGCACCGATGTTGATGAGCCAGGGAATGGGCTCGACTTCCAATGCAAGGATTGCCAATGCTGGGCAGGACCAATACGTTCGGAAAGGATGTTGCCGTCGGTCCACCAGTTTGACATTGTTGCATTAAGCACAATAAGAGACGAATCGGTAGCACCAAAAACTTCGTTAGGCACAGCTACAACACTTTTTCGAGCGATGCTAGCATACGGTCGGCCATTCAATAAAGGATTGGCTTGCAAGGTATCGAACAGAGGTCCGCAGCCGCTGGCATGCATCGCCGCAATCAAGGATGGCTCGTAATTGGCGAAGTTGTTATTGCCGCCTGTATAAATAGCTACCATGGCTCCGGCCGGAACGGTATTTTGCAAGAACATACGCAGCGTATCGCGATAAACAGGGCTGTCGGTTCTAAATTCGAAGGCGTACAAGTTGACATTCACCTGATGAAAATTTCCATAGATACCATACGGAATGTTAGGATACGGACTTGGATCAACCCAGGGCGCACCAGACAGTGAATCAAAAACAGCCACAAGAATACCGTTTGGATTGCTGGTCCAACGCACCAGTTGCGCATAGGAATGCAAAGTGGTGTTGTTTGTGGTTAAAATAGAATTGTAAATCCCTTGCGCATTGGTAAGCCAAGGCGCTACAAATTTATTCATCGTCTGCACTTTAACCGAGGTGGTATGCGAGATGAATTCGTTGATGCGTGTGCTCCTGTTGGTTTGCAGATTCAACATTGAATCGCCTTTTAGAAATTGAAAATAATGCGCTTGCGACCAGCCTCTGCGATCTTGTATCACCTGAAAAGAACTCTCCCTCCAACGCGTACTTCCAGTGTATTGGGCTCGCCAAAAGTAAACCATGCTATCCTGTGGTAACAAGGACAATGGCCCCCAACTGACAACACCACCCGATTGCACCAAGCTTGTTGTTTTCTTGTAAGGACTATCAAACGTATCGGTTGTATCCAACTCCAAGGTATAGGATCGTGCTGGAGCAAATGCATTGGCGGTTCCGCTTTTCAAGGTTACTACCTGACTGGGCACAATGGCATAGGTTTTTGGGTAAATAGGAACGAGCTCAGTGGATTCGATGAATAGTTCAGCCGTCGCATAATTATTGGTCTCCGAATATTCGTCAATCACATTGGAGCTATCCACCCATACTTCAAAATGATTGGCACCAGCCCCGTTGTCACCAACGGGAATGATAACAGCAACAGTATCTTTGTAATAAACGGCAGGCGCGCTAGCTCCGTAATAGGATACTAAGCCATCGGGAAAGGTGCGTTTGATTTTAATTTTGTGCCCTGCATCAATGGCCTTACCGATGTTTGTTGTGACAACATGGATCGTAAAATTAGTTTGTTCAGTGGTTACGGGATCCGGACTAAAATAGACATCCTGTGGGGTGATGATAAGATCTGGCTTATCCAATGAATTTATAATGACACCTGGATCGCATTGCAGGTTCATCGATAAGAATGTCTGCCGGAGCAAGAGGTCTTGCGGATCGTAGCACGAGGACAAGGTCGACTGAATGACTTTGCCGATGGGTTGATGGTAATTTTCGCGTGCGAATTTGGTGTAGAAAAAATTAGCAAAAGCACCCAAGGTGCTAATGTATCCGCTTGTGTTTTCGCCAATAAAACCAATGGCACCCTCCATTTCCGAAAAAACAAATTTCTCTCCAACACCCATGTAATTGGTATACATCTCACCGGATGAACAACCCAATCCTGTAACAAAAGGGTAGCGGTGTATATTGTTCCAATCGCTTGGCTGATCAACACCCACATCAAATCCTTGCGTGTTGCTGTGACCAAAGAAGGTAAGAAAAGACAATCCATCTTTGAGCATCTGACGCAAAGAATCAGTGGCGCTCATCGACAATGGATTCGCCGAAGTACGCGAGAAGGTGGCTAGCACATGCCCTCCAAAAGAGGTATCCTGAGCAATGTCACGGTAGGTATCCATATAATTGCGCAGCAGTTCCACCTGGCCTGTTGTTCCCTCATCACCGCCCGACATGTGGACGATGTGTTTCATCCATTTGCCTGGCACCTGCGACTCATAATCTTTGACTTTGCGGAGATACATATCGACATCTGCCGACGTACGAGCAGCGATACGACCAGTGGCTAGTGCAGGTTTGAATGGCATAGCACCCAAACCTAGCGTCATTGAGTTATCCGAGGCGAACATACTCCAACACGGCAAAAGATGCAGGTTGAAATAGGTTTGCACTTTCCGTGGCGACAAGCTAAGATCGGCTCCATCGTGCTTGCCATAGGATTTGCCAATCAAAAAAAGATACTCCGGTTTTTCAGTCCAATTAGCCAATGCAAAACGTGCAAAATTGCGAATGGATAATCCGTGTTTGGCTATTCCCCAAGCAAACTGATCATACAGTTCATCAATATCCAGCAGCACAACAGTATGCGCCCCACCTGCCGCTGAATGACGATAGTAGCTGTAGTTTAAAGCGGAGGTCCAGAGCGAGCTGTGGGTTACAATAAGATAATCGCCCTGGCTCTGCATGTAATTATGAAAATAGCCATCGCCATTAACAGGTTCTATAGTTGTGATTTGCTGGGGTATGGCGAACAAACAAACACGCGAAGCACCTGAACCAGGTGGCACATTGAATCCAGTACCGGCTGTATTTAATGGGATTCGGCGATGATTGCCAAGGTCGTAGAGCACCTCTTGGCCGCTTGCTGCATAGCCACTGAAATTAAAACTTGATACGGGCTGCCCATCCGGCGGCAGTAGCATACGATACGACGAAAAAGACTCACCGGCAAAGGTAAACGCATGCGGATAGGTAAGCTTCACATAGGCTAAGCGCGTTTGATCGGGCGCAGTACCTATTCCCTTAAAAATAAAGTTGCTGGTAAAGGAAAGTTGATTTACCGGTACATTAATCGTGTAGCGACCAATAGCGTAAGCATCAATGACCGGTAAGGTGTTTCCTGTTGAAAAGGAACCCACATCCACTTTAAACTGATGTGGAAAAGTTATCGAAAAAGGAACATGCACCACTTCGCATTCAGCGGTGGAAGGTCCGCTGGTGTAAACATTCGGACTGTTCACTGACTTGGTAATGGATGTTGTTGATGAGATTGTGCTTCCATCAAACCAACCTTCGCCTTGCATATAATCCGAAACAGCAACAACTCCAGAATAGCCGCGAAGATAATTTGTGGCGTATTCTGCATACGACTGCGCAAGAAAATAATTCAAGGTTGGCGCATTCACCGAGGTGTTTGTTTCATCAATTAATCGCTGTGTAGGTGCCGCATCGGTTCGCCAGGTTAGAAAGTAAACCGCTGTATCACAAAACAAACTGTAATTCGGGTTGGCACAAGCCATCGAGTCGGACTGCATCTGATTCTGCGTATTGACATACAAATCGCGATCTAAGACACCGTCGTTTCGCTTTCCGTAGAATTCAACAAAATCAGTTGTGCCCGAAAGAAAACCACTGTTGTCGGCATCTTCAACATGTATCGCTTGCTCTGCGCCTTGATAAAATACCTGGTAACGATTGATTGGGATGGTGGCAATTGGCATTCCCTTAGAACTGAGTAATGCTGCAGGTATGCGGTAGACTCCTTCGGCCGTTATTTTTATTTTAAAATACTGCTGATCGGACATTTGTGCATTGGACGAAAAATTGATCCACTCGTTGCGATACACTTGGGCAAATGTAGCATTCGGTTCAATGCAATAGCAGAGAACAAATACTAAAAAGACCGTTATTATTCGCCTACTCAAAATGGTATTTCTTCTTTTTATAAAAATCCAACTTCAAAGAGAAAACATTGGAATAGGGTATCCCCGATTGGCTTCCAATATTTGCCAAGGCATAATCGAGACTGATGTTCTTGAATTTCAAGCCCACACCAAAGTTGGGCTGCACGGTGTAGATTCGGTTGCCATTAAAATCGTGAATCTGCTGGATATTAAAAACGCCGCCACGCAAAAAAACCATGTCTTTGAAGCCAACTTCAACACCTAAATGAGGATCGATGCTCAAGGGATCACTTTTAATAAGCACATTGCGCATGCCGTCGAAGGTGAGGTCGGCATCTAGCTCTGGGCGGATAGTGATGTTTGCATTGTAAATATAGGTGTACGATGCAGCTAGGATTAATTTTGGCAAAGTTACCTCGTTGGAAGTCACCGGAATTTCGTTTTGCGTAAGCGCAAACACCTGCTTGGTCTTGTCATCCAAGGAATAGCTCCAACTGTTGAAAGTGCCGGTAATATCGCGTCCCATCGCACCAAAAGCCCATTGCTTATGCTTGTATTGAACACCCGCATCCAAACCAAAACCCCAAGCTTGTGCAAAAGAGCCAACGATTCGGTGAATGACCTTTACATTGGCACCGTAAGACAAGCCCTCGATTTTGCTTTTACGCGCATACGAGAAAAGGAAGGCATAATCGGCGGCCGAAAAGGATTTTATTTTATCGTAATCAAAACTACCATCGGGTTGCACGAGATCAATGGTGTTGGGTATGTTATCCACACCGAAGCGTAGCATAGAAAGACCGATGGTGCTAAACGAGTCAACTGGCAGTGCGATAGCGCCATAATCGTATTTGGCGATGCCTGCAAAATATTCGCTGTGCATGAGCCCAAGCTCCATGTTGCTTCGCACCCCGGTGAGGCCTGCTGGGTTCCAATAGCCCGCCGTTACATCATCTGTGGTGGCAACAGTAGCATTCGACAAAGCAAGCGCCTTCGCACCTACTCCAACCGATAAAAATTCGTTGCTGTACTTTCGCACTTGCGCCTGCACAGTGGCCGCACTAACTAGACAAAAAAGAAGTATAAAACGCGTATATCTCATAAGATTTAAGGATTTTGTAAGCGCTTCGTTGCACGCCTATTTACGTTAACGAAAAACCCGCCTCCTTATGCTTTAAAGTTAGCCGTTTTCTACCTGATTTAGAAGCATCCTTTATTAAGTGGTTTGCTTTTCGGGATAAGTGGCTATTAATTCTGTTCCATGCGCTTTGGTCAAAAATAGCTAAATTTGTCGAACATGAAGTTCCTGAAGCACCTACCGAACGCTATTACTTGCCTTAATCTGTTATGCGGCTGCCTGGCGTTGGTTCTTGTTTTTCGCTCACAGCTGTATATCGCCTCTTGCCTGCTTTTGGCAGCCATGGTTTTCGATTTTTTAGATGGCACAGCCGCTCGCTTGCTTAAAGCGCATTCACCAATAGGCAAAGAGCTTGACTCGCTTGCAGACGTTGTTTCTTTTGGGGTAGTGCCGGCGGCAATCATGTATCAACTAATGAATTTGGCAATCGCGCATTCAGCCGCCGCTGATTATCCTGTTGTCGTGCGTTTATTCTTGCATATAGCTCCATTCAGCATCGCTATTTTCTCTGCCCTTCGATTAGCTAAATTCAACATCGACGAGAGGCAGCACACCTCCTTTATCGGACTTCCTACACCAGCCTCAGCCATGCTGGTGATTGCTTTGCCGCTTATGTTACATCAAGATACAGCAAAGTACCAGGCCCTCGTATTTCAGCCGATTAGTTTGCTTGTATTCTCGGCGCTTCTGTCGTATTTATTAGTATCACCGCTGCCTTTACTTTCGCTCAAGTTCAGCAATTTGGGTGTTAAGGGAAACGAACTTCGCTATGCGTTGATTGCAGCATCTTCGATACTCCTAATTGTATTGCAAGCAGCAGCCATTCCAATAATCATTCTACTCTATATTGTATTTTCCCTTATTGAAACCTTGTTTCTAAAAAAGACCACTTAACATGAAATTCACAGCAGACATCAACATCATGCCTTTGAAAGCACTCCTTGATCCGCAAGGCAAAGCAGTAAGCGGAAGCATGAGCAATATCGGCCTTCCTCAAATAAGCAATGTGCGTATTGGAAAGCACATCACGCTTGAATTGGAAGCTGCTACTGAGGAAGAAGCAAAAGGCATGGTTGACACAGCTTGCCGCAAATTACTGGCAAACATGATCATGGAGTCTTTCGAGTTCACCGTCGCCAAAGCTTAATTAAGCACCCGGCAAAGGCGAAGCTTCTTCGGAATAGTTGAACTGAAATTTTTCGCTTTGCTCGATAGCGTCCATAATTTGCGCTAACAGCAAATCGCCGTCCGCTGTATAATCAATATTCAGGGGTTCTTTAAAGTGCATTGACAATGTGCCTCCCCGTTTGCGAACGGAGAGTCCTTTTTTAGCAAAAGTGCGCCTGAAACCATTGATTACAACTGGCACGACAATCGGCTGATACTTTTTTATTATGTGCGCTGTGCCTCGACGACCTTTTACAAAAGGGGTTGTTGTTCCTTGCGGGAACGTAACCACCCAACCATCTTCTAAAGCCATTCCGATTTTTGAGATGTCACGCATATCTACCTGCTTTTTTACATCCTTGCCCGCCTCACGCCAAGTTCGCTTGATTGAAACGGAACCTGCGTAGGTAAGCAGCTTGGGCATAATGCCCGACTTCATCGTTTCCTCGGCTGCAATATAATAGGAGTTGGTACGTGCATTGAGTAAAAACAATGGGTTTTTTATTGAGTTTCGAAACCCCCATTTGACGCTGCAAAACACATAATACATACAGATCACATCCATGAAATAGGTTTGGTGGTTGGAGACAAAAAGCACATTTTTATCAGGCAGCCCTTCTAGGTTTTCAGTTCCGGAAAT